>DATHUN010000468.1:0-3049 GCA_035462205.1 Anaerolineales bacterium | reverse complement strand
CAGGCTGACACCGACTGCCATGGCGAGGAAAATCCAAAGTGTGAGATAGCGGTCAAGGAAGGATAGTCGTTTCGTGAGTTTTGTTTTTGTCATCAGAACCTCGTTTATCTCCCTTATTATGGATCAATTCGATAGAGTGCCGCAATTCAAAACGTCCTGATTTCCCCATTACATACTGCCCAAGTAAAATCCCCATTCTCGCGTGAAGAATGGGGATTTTGAAATTCTAGCCCTGTTCTGCCAGCCAGTTTTTTACTTTTTTCTCGATTCGATCGCGGACCTCGCGGAATTTTGTCAACTTCTCTTCTTCTGTGCCTCCCAGCGCGGCAGGATCCTCGAAGGACCAATGCATTCTCTGATCAACGCCGGGAATACCGGTAGGACAGTTTTTATCGGCATCATCACAAACGGTGACCAAATATTGGAACTTTATCTTTCCCAGATAAGTATTTATATTTTTGGATTTTTGCTCCGAAACATCCACTCCAATCTCATTCATCACTTTTACAGTCAATGGATTCAAACCCTTGGGCTCTAAACCCGCGCTGTATGCTTCGAACCGATCGCCTGCATACTTGCGGACGAATGCCTCCGCCATTTGACTGCGCGCAGAATTACCTGTGCAAAGGAAAAGTATTTTTGGTTTCGTCACGTTGCCATCTATAGATAAGTGTGTATCTAGTGTAGGCGAATTATATTAACAATCCTTTATTATGCTGTAATCGTCCTATTAAATAGAGTTGCAGTTAAACAACTGCGCAACGATTCTTATTTTTTCGTCAAGGTTCCCAAACGATCGATATATTGTTCCAGCACTGCAAATGCATCTTCAATAGGCTGGGGACTGGTCATATCTACCCCGGCCGTCTGGAAGACCTCCAGCGGACGTTTTGAGGAACCTGTCCGGAGAAAATCGATGTAATCCTGTGGGGCATCCGGGATGCCGTTGAGAATTCGTTGGGCGATAGCGTTCGCGGCGGAGATGCCGATCGCGTATTGGAACGAGTAATAGTCAATATAAAGATGCGTAGTAAATGTTCCCCAGGTGATGCCGACACGCTCGCGGTCCAGATCCATTTCGCCGCCGAAGCCCTCGCTGAACAGGTCCGCCATCAGCTCGATCATGGAATCGGCGGTGAGTGCCTGTCCTTTTTCGATGCGCCGGTGCGTCTCCAGTTCGAAGCGAGCGAGGGTGGGCATGATGAAGAAATAGCGGTGGAAATTTCCCATCGCCTCTTCGAGCAGGGCGATTTGAAATGATTTATTTGGATTCGAATTCAGCAGGTGGGCGCGGGTCATCGCCTGGTTGAAATTGGATGCGGTCTCGGCGACGATGGATGGGTACAAATAATAAAACATCGGCTGGGCGCGGCTGGCATAGTAGGCGTGCATGGAATGACCGAGCTCATGCGAGAGCGTGCTCATGCTGCTGATATTATCGTTGTAGCTCATCATAATAAACGGATGTGTATCCTTGGGAACACGCGTCGAAAACGCTCCCTGGCGTTTGCCCGCGTTGGGCGACCAATCGACCCAGCGGTCTTCCAAACATCCTTGGCGCATCACACTGACATATTCTTCGCCCATCGGCGCGAGCCCTTCGCAGATCCAATCCACTGCCTGTTCAAAGGTAACCTTGTGCCTTTTCGTGGTAAGTGGCGCCCAGACGTCATAAGGCTGCAATGTCTTGACCCCGAGCGCTTTACGACGCACCTTCCAATAGCGGTGCCAGAGGGGAAGGTTCTTTTTGAAAATATCCAGCAAATTGTGGAACATTTCCACGGGGACATCACCGTTGAACAGCGTGGCTTCCAGCGATGATTCAAATTTGCGCGCTTTCATATTGAAAACATTTTGCTTAATGGATGTTGCCAGGTTTCCCGCCAGCGTATTTTTGAACTCCAGATATTTATCGTTATAGTTTTCCCATGCCGTGCGGCGCGCTTTCCGATCATTTCCACTCAAGATGGCATTGTATGTGCTCTGGGTAAGCTCCACTTTTTTATTATTCTGATCGCGCGCCGGCTTGAACTGGAAATCGGCGTTTGCCAGCATACTCACCGTGTTGCTTGTGCTGGTGAAAGGATCGCGCAGCATACCCAGCAATTCTTCCACCTCTGCACTGCGGACGTGAGTCTGCTTACGGAAGAGGTCATTGAAGTAATGCCCGTACAGCTTCAGGCGTGGATCATCGTTGAGCCAGCCGCGCAGTGTCGGTTCCCCGATCGCCAGCAGTTCAGGATCGACGAATGACGTTGCCGCGCCGACTTGGGCGAGCGCACTCGAAGCTTTCCCATTCATCGCCGCAGCTGCTTGATTCGTGGCATCCACCGCGCTGGCCATGGTGGCGTACACGCGTACCTTTGTGGCGCGCTGCGAAATGCTATCGATAAGTTCCATTGCCTCAAGAAAGGTATCAGGACCATCTCCAAGATGACCCTGCAACTTCTTCACCTCCGCCAGGCTATCCACCAGCCCTTTTAGTTCTAAGTCAAACGCCTCTGGTGATTCAAAGACACTCTCCGCACTCCACGTTTGATTCTTCTTGACTTTGGAACGGGGTAAGGCAGTCGCCATGCGCTGTCTCCTTTTTGTTCTTATTTTATGAATTCCAAATTCCTGGCAATAATTCGATCCACCATGCGCTTTGGTAATATCATTTGAATGATCCGGCGAAAGGATCGACCGGGAATGACCGCGTAGCGGACGCGCGGCTTTGCAGCGGTCAATGCCTGCCAGACAACCTCGCCCACTTTTTCGGGCGGATAACCTTTTCGACCACTTTCGACCATAAACTTTTGCATGCGTCGGATGGCCTGTACATAATCGGTATCGATATAAGGAGAAATATCCGCCTGCTCGCCTTTATCCCAAATCGGAGTTGCCACCGCACCAGGTCCTATAATGATGACATCGATCCCATATAGCATGAGCTCGCGTCGAAGGCTTTCAGAGAATCCCTCCAGTCCATGCTTCGAGGCGGCATACGCACCTAAAAACGGATTGCCGCTTTTTCCACCGACCGAACTGATATTGATAATGCGACCGG
>DATHUN010000467.1:0-12094 GCA_035462205.1 Anaerolineales bacterium | reverse complement strand
AAATGACCACCACGTTCCGTCATTTGCAGCTGTCGTTCCAGAGTTATTTACCGCCTGCACTTGCCAGTAATAAGTGGTATTGGGACTCAGATTGCTCAAGGTTTTGCTGGTCGCCGTACCAGTGTTGATCCAACTGCCATTACAAGTATTGTCATTCGTCGTATCGATACAATATTCATAATTGGAAGTGTAATCACTGGCATTCCAACTTAACGTTAAGTTGAGAGGTTCATTTAGCCCCGCATTGGGTGGGTTGGCCTTGCTGAATGCAGAAGGGACAGGAATATGTAAAGTGTATGTATCTATGATGACGCCTGCACGGTTGATAAACTGGAATGTGATCTGTGATGTGTCCGCAACGACCAGCATCGCTCCATAATCTCCACTATACCGAACTTGGCTGCCAGCTACTGGCGTACTAAATGTGTGGAGCGCACCACCGCCCAGCCCATTCACAAAGTACACAATCCCATTTTGAAAAATGCGCTCATAGGTGTGACTGTGGCCAGCCAGTACTGCATCAGCACCCCAGGCCGCATATGGCCACTGCAGCGCACGTGTGGAAGGGTGAACCGAACCGGAAGAATAAGGAGGATGGTGCACGTATACCAAATTCCACACAGAGGTAGATGCTGCGAGTTTATTCTGGAGCCAGGCTGCCTGAATAGATGAACTGGTATTCCCGTCTGGTTCGCGACTGTCGCTATCCAGGACAAAAAAATGTACAGGTCCCAAAACATAATCGTAATAACGCTCATTCCCCGGCAAGGTGAAATAATCCAAATAGGGCTGTGCGCTGGCTGTGGTCCAATCGTGATTACCCAACGCGGGAAAAAAGCGATTTGAAGTCGCTCCGGATCCATATGTCCCTGTATAGGGATAAATGAACTCATGATAAAACTGCCCAATGTGGGCATCGATAGTACTCGCTGCCCCCTCCGGATAGTTATTATCCCCCGTTGTAGTAACGAAATCGGGATTCCAACTCTTTACTAGATTCGCGACATCCCCTTCGGGCAGATTTCCGCTACCATAATCGCCGATGACTGCAAAGCGGATGGAGCTCGGGAAAGATGTAAAGGTAGCTGGCAGTTCATAAATGGATGCCCCACTAATCAGACTCGATAGAATCAAAACACAGGCAAGAAATCGTTTGTTCACTTGATTGAACATAGTTATCAACCTTCCCAATGAGTACTCCCTGAACTTCAAACAACCATCAACTGTCAAACAAATCCATCATCAAGGAAACTGCATTGGAAGGATGACAATCTCTACAGAGATCAAGACATCGAAAGTCGCCTAACGTTACATTCACAATCTAAGAAAAACTAGAATTTCATTCACAACTATGAGATGAATATGAGCGAGGTCGCGTTGGCAAACACGCCAAAATTTGTAGCCATCGTATTGCCCTCATAAATCTTGCACCAGTCACCCCAGCAGACAGCCTGAACTTAGTCATCCTTGTAGAGCCAGCCCTGACATCACTCGGAGCTGTACTCCTTAATAATCCTAGTCAGCCAGAAGGGATTTATAACTTAGTCCTAAATCTTCTTTCTTCTGCTTACTGTACTTACCTATTAGTGCTGTAGTAGTATGTCCCAAGGGCCTGTTCTGTTTGAGAGGCCAGAGTATCGCCAGGCATTGAGATTGTCTTACCGCCTTCAGCCATCACAGCTTCCGAGAAAGCAGGATTTTTATGGAATCCGTCTGGGTTGATATGCGTGATTTTATACAATCATCATGCTTCTTTATGGGTGTCTATCTCTTCCAGTATCTTGAGTAACTTTGTTGTCGTATTCCAGTTGCGGATGGTCATGGACTGATAGGCGGGTGTACCGATGATTTTGCTTAGGCGGCTTTGGGTACGCTGAGCGCTGAGGCGCTGAGAATAAATCGCCAGATCTCCCTGCCAGACGTTGTCGACCCCTTCTCTGGGCTTGAAAACCTTCATGGCTTCATCGGCGCTGATCCCCATTAAAAAGACTACATCGCTGTGGTATTTCCCGGGCTCATCCCCAAACCCTTTGGGTTTATCGTCGACGATCTTCTGGAGCTGTTCGCTCGTCAGAGCTAGAACCTTGATCATCGAGCTATCCAGCTTAAACTTTCCCGGCAAGCCTTTTTCGATTTTCTGACGGACCGTTTTTGCGCCAAGTTTTGACTGCAATATCACGTTGCCACTCTGAATAAACGTTCTGACATGCGCAAAACCCTGCTCCTCAAGAAACGTTTTCAGCTCCGTCATGGATATTTTATTTTTGCCGCCGACATTGATGCCGCGCATAAGGATCACATAGGTTTTCATTTTCTTTTATTTTACTTGAAAGATGTTTTCTAGAAAACGCGGACGGTAGCTGATCTGTTATATGATGGGAAGGGATGATTACCAATTGTTATTGCTCGTTTAGTAAAATCGTAATGAGCTGAATATAGCGTAAACAAAAATAGAAAAATGCCAGTTCCAGTGACACTACAAGTTATCTCAAAAATGTGATCCTGAGCGGAGCGAAGGATCTCTACCACTGAAAGTACGAGACTCTTCGGCCGCAGCGAACGCTCCCTCAGAGTGACATGGTATTTTTGAGATGTATTCTAGAAAAAACATTCTGCTCCCCGTACTGATAATTATCTGCTGCGAATAAATACCCTACGCGAAACAATTGAAACCTGGAGTGCCTGAAATAATCCCCAAAGTCAATATATTCGAGAGATTCAACGTTCCCTCGCTCACGTTGCATGGAGAATGCTGCTCCTTGCAGCATCGATCCCTGAAAACTACCTGTATGGCGACCAGGAGAAACCGGCCGACTGGAGCTGGAAAGATGCACAGCTGCAACCGCTCGCAGGGACATGACGGTGAAACCGCAAAAACGGATGTCATGAGTGGTTTAGATTTTTGTCACTTCTCTGCTTGGCAGGGCCGGCAACGCGCAGGCGTGAAAGATTTAAACAAAAAGACCACCTAAGCTGGTGGTCTACAGTGCCGAGGGGGAGATTTGAACTCCCGACCAAGGGCTTATGAGTCCCCTGCTCTGCCACTGAGCTACCTCGGCGTTGTGGGTAGAGCGCCGCAATATTACTATGGAGGGGAGGGTTTGTCAACATAGGCTGCGCGCAAGCAAACTGTAGCATCCCTTCGCCATGTTTTCGGTGGTCTCTACGATATAATCCCAGCAGGAGGCTCCCTTATCGATGAAGATCCTGGTCCTCAATAATGATGGGAACGAACGTGCCGCCATCCAGCAGGTGCTGCAGCAGGCGGGACACGAGATCTATTATGCAGGCACCAGTGAGAATGCCATCCAGCTCCTGCGGGAGGGAGAGATCCGCTTTGTCATTGCCGATCGGACGAACACGGATGTAGATCCGTACAATTTCATCCAGCGCGTCCGGGATGCCAGGCCTCCCTATCACATTTACATTCTATTGATGAGTTCCAAAATAGACGGAGACGATCGTGAGCTACCGCAAACCGGGGCAGACGATCATCTGCTGAAACCCATCGTGCCCCTGGAGTTGAAATTACGTCTCCAGGTGGGTGAACGGATTCTTGACCTGGGGGACAACCTCGTCCAAGCCCACCAGGCGCTTGACAATTCTGCCCTGTTCGATGCCCTCACAAAAGTCCTGAACCGGAAAGCATTCTCTACCTTGTCATACGGGGAATTGGAGCGCGCCCGCCGGGGACAATCTCCGCTCAGCCTGATCGCTCTTGGTATTGATAACTTCAAGTCCATCGTTGACCAGTTTGGCCAGACCATTGGCAATGATGTGATCACTGTCGTCGCTCAGGGAATCCGTGAGAAGAGCCGGCCCTACGACGAGGTCGGACGCTATGAAGCGGACACTTTTCTGATCATCCTGCCCGGTGTGATCGGTCAGGACGCCGAAAAGATTGCGGGACGTATTCTCAGCGGAATCCTTGGTACCGAGATTTCATTGCTGGATGGGACATCTCTCGAGCTAAAGTTAAGTGCCGGGATTGCCTGTGCGGTGCGCATCACCGCTGCGACTGAGATCGAACATTTGACTGAGAAAGCCATCGAAGCCGCCATGCAAGCGAAGCGCGAAGGCAGCAATCTGGCAGTGACCGTTTTTGTTTAATTCAATTCTGTCATGGCTTGCGCTTCGACGGTGCTTACCTGTCGACTCACTTCGCTCGGGGTAAGATGCACTACAACAGCCATTGCAGCACAAACAGAGCAATCATTCCCGCCAGGATTGTGACTAATGTATTCTTGGTAAACCATGCCACCGCCATGGCAATCAGTCCGGCCAGTAAGCGGACATTTCCAAACGATAGATATAATGTTCCATTGCGGAGAAACAGTTCGGGGAAAACAATTGCAGATAACACCGCCGGCGGGACGTAATGCAGCGCTCTCCGCACCGTTTCGGGAATGTGAAATTTCCCAAATAGAAAGATGAACGAGAAGCGCATCCCAAACGTGATCAAGCCGCCGATTAACATCACAGGCCAGATGTTCATGCCAGCTCCGTGAGTGATGCTTTCTTTTCCAGGATGGTGCCTACCACAATACCGATCAGTGCCGCCAGGATCAACCCCAGCTTGTATGGCAGGGAGTATGCCAGCAGCGCAACCATACCTGCGGAAAGCGCCGCCAGGATGGACGGTCGATTCTTCAACACCGGCATGACCATGGCGATAAAAGTCAGCGGCAGGGCAAAATCCAGAGACCAGGATTCGGGGATCGCTGAGCCAAGAAAGATTCCGATCGCCGTGCTGACCTGCCAGATCAACCAGAGCGAAAACCCTGCTCCTAACACGAACCAGTGACTGAATGGCGTTCGTCCTTGTTCTTCATACTGGATGATGCTTGGAGCATACGCTTCATCCGTAAGGAAATAACTGAGCAGCACCTTCCAGCGCATGGAGAGGGAAGAAAGATAGGGCGCCAGAGAGGCCGAATACAGCATGTGCCGCAGGTTGACGACGGCAATCGTCAGGATGAGCACAATTCCGGGTGCCGACTCATGCACAAGCTGTGAGGTGATAAATTGCGAGGACCCGGCGAACACGATCGAGGACATCATCTGCGCGGCAGAGACAGAAAGCCCCGAACCGAGCGCCAGCACGCCATAGATTAATCCAAAGGGAAAGACGCCGATCAGAAGCGGAATCTCCGCCCGGACACCGGCCCAAAAGTTTTTACGTTGTTCCGTCATGAATACTCTTTTGAAAGTGTTATTGCGAAGAGGGCAAAGCCCGACGAAGCAATGACGTGCAAGTCCCCGATGTTATCTTGAATCTCTCCCACCGTCTACGCCTCGCCTGTGGCGACTTTATGCGCTGAGGATCATCCGCGCCGCGCGCTGACCACTTTCCACGGCACCTTCCATATAGCCCTGAATTGCAGTGGCATGTTCACCCGCAAAGACCAAGCGACCGGCGGGCGTCATCAATGCCTCCCAATGCGTGATCACTTGACCGGGAGCAAGCGCCATATAGGAGCCGCGCGTAAACTCCTCATTTGGCCAGGCAATGGTGGCGATATGTTCAATTCGCTGCGACGAGCCCGGAAATAATTTCTCGATCTCTGTCACAGCTAGTTGGATCCGTTCTTCGTCTGGCAGCGCGGATAACTTCGCGGCAGGCTCTCCGCCAGTGTAAACCGTGATAATACCGTCCTCGCTATCCACATGGCTGGTCGCGTGCCAGGTCATGCCAATGCGAGTATCGGTCGTGAGCCGTCCATTCCAGCCTCTTTGCTCCCAGAAGCGATTTCGATACTGGATCAATACTTTTGTCACCGCACCATAGGAAACCTCATTCACCATACGTTGATATCCGGAAGGCAAAGAGGAATGGAAGTCGATGAATCGTGCAGTCGTCAACGGCACCGCGAGAATTGCGAATGCCGAGTCAATTGTCAGATTGGATTCACTCTGTTGGTAGGTAACAGCTACCTTATCAGACAAGAGTCGGATGGAGATCACCGGAGAATTCAAACGGACATCGGGTAATGCATCCGCCAGCGCACAGGGAATCAAATCGTTCCCACCGATCACGCGATAATTTTGATGAAAATGTCCCATCGTATAGTACATTGCCGAGTTACGTGCCAGGTCCAGCAGCGAAAATCGCTCGGGCTCAGCCGTATACTCGGCGCGGATATGCTGGAGGAAATGACTCTTCGCCAGTGGATGCACATCCAGCGTTCGGATCCAATCGAGGGCGGATTGCCGGTCGAGCCACGCCGCTTCACGCGCAGCCTGAGGTTGGTACGGGTCCGGGATGAGCTTCCCCAGCTCGGACAGGGCCATCCAGACGCGATCTACCTCCTCTTGAAGATTCGTCCCCCAAATGTTGAGATCAAATAACGGGCCGGCGTTTCCCTCAAATGAGCCCCAATCCTCCTTCTGTCCCTGCCAGCTCCCCACCCGTCCAAGCTTCAAATTGAACTCATTTGCCAGCGCGATCATACGAGTATGACTTTCTTCGATGAATTCGCCCCCGCCTTCCGCCACTTGTCCGTGCGCAAAACTGCGTATGCTATAGGCGCGTCCACCCACACGCGCACGCGCCTCGAGTACGGTGACCTTCCAGCCGGCGCGATGCAGCTCATAGGCAGCAGAAAGACCTGCTAAGCCAGCGCCAATCACTGTGACCGTTTTATCATTGGTAGTCATGGGACGATTATAACCATGAGATAAATAGAAAATAAAACCCCTCATGGAGAAGCAAATAATTTACAAGGATTAACAAACAACATCCCGAACAAGCATCGGGATGTTGCGTTATGCTAATATATTATGCCATTCCAAGGGGAGCAAAGAAGGACATGATCTTAGGATAATGGATGCCAGCGCAGCGAAAGCAGCATGGCACAGATCGCGATGAATGCCGCAATCGCAGTAAAGAACGCCGTGATCTCGATCGTCTCACGGGTACTGACGAGATACGTGGGGAGGTTTTGGAACACATCCTCCAGTTCGTTTGCGCTGGAGGCGGCGTAATAGCTGCCACCGGTCAAGTCTGCGATCTGCTTCAATGTCTCTTCGTCAATCTCCCTGCGGAAGCCACCACCAATGCCGGGACCAAAGCCGCCACCGCCAAAGAAATCATTTTCCTGGAATTGATCGCCACAGTCCATCACCGAGTTGTTGCGGTTGGTGCCAAACCCAATCGTGTACACCCGGACGCCACGCTCCACAGCCTGCTGCGCGGCACTCAACGGAGGCGGACCGGCGTTGCTTGCACCGTCCGTCAATAACACGATAATATGCGGGACCGGTTCGGCGGGAGCCTGTGACGGATTCGAGGAGGATCCGAGATCGCTCGGGGGGACACGACTGTCTATTTCGGCGATGGCATCGATCGAGCGCAGGATCGCGCTGCCAATGGCTGTCCGGCGTGCCGTGACCAGACTTTCAATTGCACTATCGAGTTGCTGCACGTTGTTCGTCGGCGGCTGGATCAATTCTGCGAAACCGGCAAAAGCGACGATGCCCACCTGCCGATTGGCAAGTTGCGTACGAACAAAGGCTTGCGCGGCATCCTTGGCCGCCTCCAGACGGTTGGGCTTGATATCATTAGAGCACATGCTCCGCGAAACGTCGATTGCCATAATGATCGTGGCTTTATTCGAAGGAATGAGCACGGTGGCAACCGGCCTGCCCAGCGCAAAGACCAGGCTGGCCATCGCAAGCAGGAATAGCGCAAAGGGAAGATGTCTTCGCCAGCGCGATTGGTGCGAGGCAGCTTCGCGGAGGAGCGACAGACTAGAATAGCGGACTGTGTAGCGCCGGCGGCGTCTCAACAGCCAGACATAAAAAAGGATGAACAGGGGGATCAAGCCCAGCAACAGCAATGATCTCGCCCAAAGAAAGCTCATTTCGTAGCTCCTTTTCCGCTACGGCACACGCCCAAACCATAACAAGGATAAGGTGCCGCCAATCACCAATGCCAACATACCAATCGCCGCGAAAATGGATGTGACTTCCATCTCTTCGGACTTAATCGTTAGCTTCGGCTGCAAATCGCTATAGATCTTGTAGAGCTCCTCTTCATTGGTAGCATTATAGTACTTGCCGCCGCTATCATCGGAAATAGCGCGCAGCGTTCCTTCATCCAATTGCGAATGGATCGTGAATCCCTCCACGGTGATCGTGGAACCGGCTGTGCTGCCAATACCGACCGTATAGACACGCACACCCAGATCGGCAGCCAGGTCCGCTGCCAGCATGGGGTCAGGGTCCTCATTATTCTCACCATCGCTCAACAGGACGATTACCGCCGAGGGATACCAACCCTGTGGCGTCGTAACAGGCTCCTGGTTGCCACTTACGCCGCTGGTTTTTAGGATGGGCGGGTCGCCGGCATCGGTAGCAATGGTGTTTAGCCCAACAAGAATCCCATTGGCAAGAGACGTGCCGCGCCGCGGCACAAGACGACTGATCGTGGAAAGTGTGTCGTCATGATTGTTGGTGGGGGCCTGCACGGTAATGCCGCCGTCACTGAAAGCAACCACGCCAATCGAGACGCCCTGCGGCTGGTTCTTGACGAATTGGCTCGCGGCGGCCTTGGCGGCCTCCATCCGGGAGGGCTTCAGGTCGTCCGCCGACATACTGCCGGAAACGTCGAAGGTCAGGATTACTGTCCCTTCGAGACGAGGCAGGGTGACGGTGGCTTGGGGGCGCGCCGTTGAGAAGAGCAGAACGGCAATGCCGCTCAAAAAGAATGTCATCGGCACGAGTCGCGAACCGCTGGTGGCAGTCCCACTGGCATTACGGATCAATCCCAGGGTGCCAAAGCGCGCCGCAAAATTGCGCCTGCGCTGCTCCATACGGAAATATGCCCACAGAAGCAGAGGGACAAGTAGTAATAAAACAAGAAGGCTCGGCCAGGCAAAAGACATAAAACCCTAGTGCATCTTTCTCAACTGCTGGCGTTGACGAGCAAAACGCACAATTGCCCGCACCATGTCCTCTTCGGTGGAGAGTGAGAGCGCATCTACGCCTGCACGCTTGAACGATTCTTTCAAAGCGTTATCACGCTGTTGCATCATCGAATGGAATCGCTCACGGAATTTTTTGTCATGCGTATCCACGTATAACTGCTCACCGGTTTCAGCATCCTCCATGACCATTATGCCCACATCGGGCAGGGTGATCTCAGCCGGGTCGTGCAGGCGGATGGCGATCACTTCATGATGCTGGCTGAGCAAGCTGAGCGGCGCTTCCCAACCAGGTGTGCTGATGAAATCACTGATTACAAAGATCAGCGAACGCCGCTTGATCGAGTTCAAGGCAGCTTTTAAAAACAACTTGAGATCGGTAAACGGGGCATTCGGGAGGCGCGGCTGGTTGAGCATGTCGTTGATCAGACGCAGAACCTGCATCCGCCCGCCGCGTGCCGGGACCATTTTCGGGCTTCCGTTTCCAAACATCATTGCCCCGACGCGGTTCCCATGCCGCGTCAGCAAGCGCGCCAGCACCGCGACAAAGTTAATTAGTAATGCGCGCTTTTCTCCATGCACCCCTGCCGTGCCAAAATCCAGCGAGGGACTCATATCGAGCAAAAACCATGCCGAGACTTCGCGGTCTTCGGTGTATTGACGGACGTACGGCGAATCCATGCGTGCCGTCACATTCCAATCGATGTAGCGGATATCGTCGCTCGCCTGGTACTCGCGCAGATCGGCAAAGTCCACGCCGAAGCCGTAGAACAGGGAGCGATAATCGCCCTGCAACAAACCATCGAGGCGGCGGATGACCTGCCAGTCGAGGCGCTGCAGAACGCGCTCAGGCGTTAGCGTTGATATTGGCATGCTCATGTAAGGGCACCACCGGGATCGGAATACGGTCCAAAATTTTCATGAGAATATCGTCGCCGCTCACATTATCGGAGAGCGCTTCATACGAAAGAACGATACGATGTCGCATCACGTCCAATGCCATGTCGAGCACATCTTGCGGTAAGGCATACTTGCGTCCGCGCACGAAGGCTAGGGCGCGTCCAGTCAGGATCAAGTTGATCGAGGCGCGCGGGCTGGCGCCGAACATGATGTAGCGCCGCAAATCCTTCAAGCCAACCTGCTCTGGTTCACGCGTCGCCGTCACCATGCGGACGGCATACTCCATCAGGGCCGGGTCTACATAAACTTTATCGGCTTCCTTCTGCAGTTCGAGCAGTTGATCGGTGGTCAATACTTTCTGCATCGGCTGCAGCATCCCGGTCATGCGCTCGACGATCACGAACTCTTCGGTCGAAGTGGGATAACCGACCAATACCTTCATCATGAAGCGGTCCACCTGCGCTTCGGGCAAGGCATACGTGCCTTCGGTCTCAATCGGGTTTTGGGTTGCCAGCACCAAGAATGGATTTGGTACTTTATGCGTCTCGCGACCAATGGTCACTTGTTTTTCCTGCATCACTTCCAGTAACGCGCTCTGCACTTTAGCAGGAGCGCGGTTGATCTCGTCGGCAAGCAGCAAGTTTGTGAACACTGGACCCAACGAAGTGTCGAACGTACCGGTCTTCTGGTTATAGATGCGCGTCCCCACCAAATCCGCCGGGACCAGGTCAGGCGTGAACTGGATGCGTTTGAACTCGCCGCCAATCGCTTCGGCCATCGTCTTGATTGCCATTGTCTTCGCCAAACCGGGCACGCCTTCGACGAGGATATGTCCGCGCGCCAGTAAGGCGACGATCATTCGCTCGAGCATGTGATCCTGTCCCACGATCACCTTCTTGACTTCATATAAAACTTTCTCCATGGGTGTCCGGTTCGCAGATTTTTCGTTTAGTACCATCCTACTCTCCTTCTGTGATTGCACGTTTCGTGAGTTGTTTTCTCGCGCCGATCAATTTAATTGCTTGCTAATAAGGCGGTAGACCACCCGCTTGACTCGCCGCCACATTGATCGGCACCGCAAAGCCGATACCGATAAAGAAATTATCTTCCGTAGGGTTGATAATGCCGGTGACGATACCCACCACATGACCACTTCTATTTAACAGCGGTCCGCCCGAATTTCCGGGATTGATCGCCGCATCCACCTGGATCAGGCCGCTGATTTCATGGTTTGTATCTGGCGGCTGGAACGTCCGGTCGAATCCCGAAATGACACCGGCACTCATCGAGCTATACAGACCAAACGGATTTCCCACCACGAACGCATCATCCCCCTCCTGCAGGGCGCCGGCATTCCCAACCGTTGCCGGCACAAATAGCTGCGGCAACGCGGAGGGAGTCACCATGGCAATGTCAATATCCGGTTGAGAGGAGGCAATTGTACCCTCGGCTTTTGTACCGTCTGCAAAGGTGAGCGTGATCTTTTTTGCGCCTTCTACCACATGGTTTGCAGTCAGCACATCACCCTGATCGTTGATAATTACACCGCTTCCCAGGCTGTGATCGAGTTCACCGCTTGTGCCGTCACTTTCGGTCTGGATCAAAACCAGCGAAGGCTGGATGATTTGATACACACCGACGGCAAACGGGGGGCGCGGCGTGGCGGAGGCCATGGCACTTTCCACGGCATTGTTTACATCGGTTTGTGTAATTTGAGTTTGCGGGGATAACGAATTGTAGATCAGCAGTGCAAGCAGAGCTGCAAGCACGCCCGAAAGAAACGGCATGATTTTCTGCACGCGGGCGCGTACCTGCTTAAGACGATCTCGGAATTTTCCACTACCAGATAAAGACGGCTCGCTCATTCTCTCCTATTCCAATTGCACCTCTATATGTTAATCTTACAACGGACACTGGAGAACTTCAACACGATAATCTTACAGGTAAACAAGCAGTTTTTCGATTAGACCATGATGAGAAAACCATGGATTTATTTTCAAGATGGACGTACTGGCATGCAAAATGCTTACCTGACGACTCCTCTACGCTCTTTTCCCGATTGTGAGCCTTACACCGACTAATGAGCATCTTCTTCCAGGACACTATTTTGCAAGCTCTCCAACAACGCCCGCAAGCCCAGGAGATAAGATCGCCATCCAAAACCCGTGACCTTGCCTAAACAAACCGCCGAAATCATCGAAACATGACGGAATTCTTCGCGGGCATAAACATTTGAAAGATGCACCTCCACCACTGGAATTTGGATGGCT
>DATHUN010000466.1:0-2760 GCA_035462205.1 Anaerolineales bacterium | reverse complement strand
ATAAACAAAAAGACCTGCGAGTCTAGACTCGCAGGTCTTTTTGTTTATTGACCTTATAATAGAATTTGTACAAAAATTCACCGGGAGTATCTATGAAAAAATATAATCTGGGGATCATCGGGGCGGGGATGTATGGCAAGATGTTGATGCGTCATTTTCAAGGGGAGGAACGGGCGAATATGATCTGGGTGAACAGCGCCAGCGAAGCGACAACAAAGGGCGCGGCGGAGGAATTTGGCATTCAGAAATGGACATTGGATTACCGCGACATTTTAGCGGATCCTGCTGTGGACGCGGTGTTCATCGCTACCCCACCTTATATGCACGCTGAACAATTGGAAGCTGCCCTCGCCGCCGGAAAAGATGTCCTGCTCGAGAAACCCATGGCCGAGTCATGGGAAAGTGTACAACGCATTGTAAAGGCTGTAGAAGCCGTACCCGACCGGATGGTGCTGGAAGCGTCCTGTCGTCATACGCGGCTGACGCGCAAATTCCGGTTCATCAAAGAAATGATTGACAGCGGCAGGCTCGGGGAGATTTATCATATCCATCATAACCATCTCACGCGCAGCACGTTCATCGAGTACAACAAGAGCGGCGCCTGGGCAATGAATAAAAAACTCGCCGCCGGAGGTCCCTTTGCCGATTTGGGAGTGTATGATCTCTCCTTCCACCTTGGCTTGTTGGACGACGTACCGCAGTTAAAGTCTCTGCGGAGTTTCCACCGCAATGACCTACGCGATATGAGCCAGTGGGTTGCCTTCAGCGACGTGGAACAACATGGAGCTACCTGGATGGAATTCGACACCGGTCTCACGTACTATTATGAGCGCGGCGCGGGCGTTCAAATGGAAACACCCAACGAGTCCCGCATCTACGGTAGCAAAGGCGGCATACGATTCCAAGTCTTTAGCTGGGATTCGAACCAAATTGAATTCTTTTCCCTGGAAAACAATCAACCGCGCAAGGAGACCTTTACGATCGATATGAGCAAAGAGCCCGATGACGGTTTTGCTCTCGTCCAGCATTTTCTGGATTGCCTGGATGGAACGACAAAACCGCTCATGACCGTCCAACGAGCGGCAAAACATATGGAGATTATCTTCAAGATCTTGGCAGAGTAAAGCGAAAGGCTCCGGAAATCAGCCGGTGCATTATTCAGTAAGCGCCTTGAATGCCGATCGACGTTTCCAACCACGCTGAAAGACCATGTTGACCCATAACGCACCCATGTTATCTACTAAATGGATGCGATCGTTGTCCCCCACCCAAACGGGATTCAAGCCGATCTCCTCGATCAACTTGTGGATTTGATTACGCGTCTCTCCATCGGGGCCGGTATAGAACATATCTACAACCTGATTATGAATCACCGGATTTGCAAAGACTTCCCAGCCGAGGGAATTGAAAGCCCGGTAGATTTTTGCCTGGGGAGCGGACTCTTTCAAAGCGCTTAAGTTGTTAATCACGGGACCGCCAAAGTTGTTGGTCGCGTCGATGAGCAGCTTCCCGTTTAAATGTTCTGCATTCGCCTGCGCGATCTCGGGGAGAGCTTTCCACGGTACCGCAAACAAGAGCGCCTCCCCATCCCGTATGGCGCTTTCAACATCCATAACCTGTGCGCCTTGTGCCTTATTCAAAGCCAAAACAGCTTTCGGGCTGCTGGCCTCGCGCACACCAAACAAAACATCATGGCCAGCATTGAGCCACTTGCTCCCCAATGTCCCACCGATATTGCCTGCACCCAGGATTGCAATTTTCATAGCAACTCCAATTCCTTATTTAAACGCTTTGATCGCCCATGCCCTGGCGACCAACGGAATGGAGCCATCCATGGCGAATGGCAAACTATTGTGGATACGTTCCCGAAGTTCAGCACGGCGCTCCTCACTCAAGGACATCGTATAACTCGCCGCGGGTCCCTGACCACCAAGAAACGGATTCCAGTAATCGTCGAAGTCCTGGAAATCAGTAGAAATATCTATGTGACGGGTTTCCGAGTGAAGTAGTCCGGCATCGCGAAATAAGCTTGTGAGAGCGTCCGGGTTGCAAATGGGGAAACGTTTCCCTTCATCATGATTAGAGATGGTAGGATCTAGAGCAGTCGCCGCGTTCCAGAAGTGGCGCATGAACTGCATCTTGCCAGCGTAATCCCAGACGTAAACGGCAACCATGCCATTCTTCTTTACGGCACGCCTCATCTCGGCAATCATCTGATCGGGCTGCGGGACAAAGTTCAACACCAATCCCGAAACAGCGACATCAAATACATCTGACGGAACAGGCAAGGATTGCGCATCGCCAGTTCTAAAATCCGCGTTCGGATGACTGGCGTTGCTGCGCGCTGTATTGACATAATCTTCTGAGCGATCGATGCCCGTCACCTGTTTGGGATTTGTTAATCTGAGGATCGTTTGACTCAGGGCGCCTGTGCCGCATCCTACATCTAACCATTGACGGTCTTGGGGAATCGCCAGCCAACGGATAAATTCTTTTGCAACCAACCGGCTCCACCGGCCGACGTAGCGCTCATACGAGTCCCCGCTTGACCAGGTGTCATGAGAAGCAAGATCTGTACCCATAAAATAGAGTTTCCTTTTATCAATAATTTCCACGTCATGTCACTCCCCCGAAGGGCACCGGGGCGGTGTGAAGGAGCGTTTTTCGCTACGCTCAGAGTGACATATCTAGAATGGGATTATAACGATAGAAACAAAAATTGGGGGCAGATTAAACCCCCGCCATGGCGGGCAGGGGGGT
>DATHUN010000465.1:0-3279 GCA_035462205.1 Anaerolineales bacterium | reverse complement strand
GTATTGATCCCGGCCGCAATCGAGGGTCATGTCAACGGCGATACGATCCAGAAGATATCGAGCCGTGTTCGCCTCGTGGCGGAAGGCGCCAACGGTCCCTGCACCCCGGAGGCGGATGAATTCTTCAAGTCGAACAAAATTTTCAACATCCCCGATTTTCTCTGCAACGCCGGTGGCGTGACAACCTCCTACTTCGAGCAGGTCCAGAACGATATGAACTTCTACTGGACAAAGAATGAAGTCCTCGAGAAACTAGACACCAAGATGACGAACGCGTTCCATGGCGTCCTGGAGACCAGTGAAAAAGAAGGCGTGTATATGCGCGATGCAGCCTACATGGTCGCAATCTCTCGTGTCGTCAAGGCGATGGAACTGCGCGGCTGGCTGAACGCCAGTTGGTAATTTGTAAGTAATAATCTGTAATTGGAAAGGATGCACCCGTTGTGGGTGCATCCTTTTTGTTTCCTTCTCAGCCGATCCTTGATTCCGTTATATTAGTCTTTATGGGCTTCGAGGCAAATAACGCCCTGCGTACCGACAACTGCATCGTGGACAATACCGGCTGGTAAATCGAGTCGGTCGCCCGCTTTGAGAGTGATCTGCTTTCCAAGCTCAGGCAAGCCAAACGTAATGCTGCCCTGCACAACATAGATGACTTTATTGTACGAGTGTGAGTGTGCGGAATAGACATCCTGCGGACCGTTCGACCACACATAGGGGCTCAGCCCCGCGTCCGACATGAGTTGCCACAGCGCGGATTGAGTCGGGGGATTGGAATCTGCCCAAGGGGTGATAAGAGGCGAGTTCATAGCTTTTCCATCAATTCAATCCGATTGCCAAACGGATCAAAGACATGGGCGCGCTTGTATCCATCCAGTGGCGGTTGGGATGTGTCGGTGTCGTACCCCGCAGCCTGGACTTTCACGATCAATGCATCCAGATCGCTGACGATAAATGCTGGATGCGCCTTACGCGCTGGCTTGAAGTCCGCTTCGACACCGAGATGAACTTGTACACGTTCTGACTGGAACCACGCCCCACCGCGTTTTGCAAGTTCGGCAGGCTTTGGGATTTCGATAAAGCCCAGCACATCAACGTAAAAGGCACGCGCCTTTTGTTCTTCACCGGCTGGCATGGCAATTTGAACGTGGTCAATGGAAAGAATAGTCATGGTTCATCTTATAGGGCGAAATGTCAATCCGCCTTATGGCTCCATGGGATAGCCTGCATCGATCCAAGATTGCAAACCGCCATGGATGGCGCTGACATGGTTATATCCATTCTGTAACAGGACAAACGCCGCACGGGCGCTCGTGTGTTCCTGGTATCAGGTGCAATAGGTGATGATCCATTGCTCCTTATCGAGTTTCAAGCCAGTGGGGTCATTCTCGATCTCTGCCAGTGGTATGGAAATTGCGCCTTTAATATGACTTTCTGCGTAGGCTTCCACACTACGCACATCCACGATGATCGCCGCGCCGCTTTGCACCGCGGCCCACGCCACGTCGGGAGGCACCCGCTCGACCTCTGCTTCACTAAGAGGAAGGTTATTCGGCGTAGAAGCAGAGGTCGGTTCGACAATGACCGTCAGCTCGGGAATCACCGTGGGCGGTAATGGCGTTAATGTTGGTTGCGGTGTCGGCGCGACATAGTTACATGCTGAGGCAGCAATCAGTAAAATCGCGACAAGGAGTAGGAATTTTGCTTTTGACATATCTTCTTCAGTAAAGAATAAAAACCCATACAAGCTCAAACATGTTTACTTGTGTAAGCCTCGGGCAGCTTATAACTCAGCATATCGGTCGACGCGCTTGCCGATGATCGCCAGACTATCGTCCCAAAACTTGCGCTTGGTGATATCAATACCGAAGCGTTTCGCCAGTTTGGCGGCGGTCTCTTCGCCGGTAGAGGCAAGCAGGTTCTTGTAATCCTCCACAAACGATGCGCCGCGCTGCTGGTAAATTGCATACAGGCCGGTGGCAAATAACAAACCGAATGCGTAGGGATAGTTATAGAAGGACAGATCGGGAGAATAGTAATGTGGCTTCCAGGTCCACATAAATTTTTGCAGGAAGCGCTCGTCGAGGCCGTCGCCATAAGTTTCCTTCTGGGCGCGCTCCATGATTTCGTTTAGGTCATCCGCCGAAAGCTCAGATTGTTCGCGGCGGTCAAACACTTCCTTCTCGAAGAGATAGCGCGAGTAAATATCCACAATGACACCCGCCGCGCCGATCAATTGGTTTTCCAGCACTGCCAACTCTTCCTGTAGATCGTCTGTGGTGGCGAGGACTGCTTCGGTGACGATGGTCTCACACATAGTGGAGGCAGTCTCCGCCAACGTCATGGGCGTCATTTGTTGCAAAACCGTCTTGTTTGCCTGGTAGGCACACTCATTGTGAAAGGCATGTCCCAGCTCATGTGCCAGCGTGCTGACCTGGTCGAAGGAACCGTCGAAGTTCGCCAGGATGCGACTTTCCTTTACATTCTGGACTTCCATACAGAACGCCCCGCCGCGTTTGCCCTCGCGCTGTTCGGCGTCGATCCAATTGCTATCGAAGGCGCGTTTGGCGAATGCAGCCAGATCAGGCGAGAACTTCGCAAAATTTTCAAGGATAAAATCGCGCGCTTCCTGATAGGAATAGACTTTATCGGTTTTCCCCATCGGGGCATAGAGATCCCACCAGGCAAGTTTTTCCTTACCCAGTTTCTTTGCTTTGGCATGAAAATACTTGCGGAACATGGGGAACGAATCTTTCATCGCGGCGAGCATGGCATCCAGAGTTTTACGGTCCATACGGGCGGCATCGAGCGAGGCATGGATAGCATCCTTTCGGCCGCGCTTCTTGTTCAAAGTGTTCGCCTCGCCCTTGACCCCGTTCATGCAGGCCGCTAATGTTTCTTTGACCGTTTCCCAGGCCTGGTTCTCTGCGTCATAAGCTCGGTGGCGGACCGATTCGTCTGGATGGGAGCGCAAATTGATCAGCGCGGGCATGGGCAACTTCTGGGTTTTTCCATCCAGCTCAAAGTCTACAGAGAGCTGCGACGTGACCGTCCCCTGCAGCTTGCCGAAGGCATTGCCTCCACTCAGAGAGAGCTCAGCGGCGAGCGCTTCCTCCGCATCGCTCATCAAGAACTGGCTTTGTTTGGCGGCTTCCCTCAGCATAAACGCATGGGCGGCGGCCGACTTATTACGCTCGATGGCTTTGTCCAGCTTGGGAGCGATCGTTCCCAGCCAGGCGGTGAACCTTGTCAGCAACTGGCTCATCGGCAGACTGGCTT
>DATHUN010000464.1:0-1743 GCA_035462205.1 Anaerolineales bacterium | reverse complement strand
TTATAACAATCTGTTCATGGCCTACATCGCTCTCTTTGCCGCCAGTCTATATGGCTTGATTTTGACGCTACTATCCTTTGATCTACAGACGCTTGCCTCCCACTTTGGAACAGGACTGCCTCGAAAAGGCATCGGCATCTTCCTGATTGTTTCCGGCATTATTCTCAGCTTGATCTGGTTGGTGTTATCCATCGTCCCAGCGTGGTTCGCCAACAGGGCGCCCGTAGAAGCACATTACTACACCACCTTCACCACGGCAATCATTGACATTGGAATCGTCGCGCCAGCATTGATTCTTGCGGGCGTGCTGATTCGGCGCGGCCATCCACTAGGCTATCTGCTGTCTTCGTGTATGTTGATCTTTACCTGCATCCTAGGAGCCAACTTGACAGCGGGCGGCATCATCCAGGTACGCAAAGGTGTCATCAGCATCGGACAGGCAATGGCGTTTACGGTTCCGTTTGTGATCCTTTCCCTGATCGCGGTGTGGTTCACGATACTCCTTTTCCACAATTTCTCAGAAACCAATCAAAAATCAGAGAGGCGTTTCCATGAATACTCAGCAACAAGCCAACACTAATCATGTCCGCATCTTGTGGGCAGCCGTAGCGTTAGCGCTCATCACCGCGTTATCTTATCTCCTCATGGCATTCAACATCCTCGGCGTCGGTGATCTGCAAATGGATGAGAAGCCCGCAGGCATCATCTTCATGGCAGCGGGATGCTATCTGCTCGGTGGCGTATTGATCCTTCTCCGAAACCGCGGTCTCCTGTTCTTCGGCGCGGGAATCAATGCTCTGGTCATTCTCTTCTTCTTCAATTTGTACAAGGATCGTCCTGCGGTTGTGTTCTCGCCGGGCGGGCTCGTTTCCAAGATCGCACAGCTCCTTTTGGAGTTTGCGCTGATCTACGTTATTGCTGTCTACTGTCACCAGCCAAATTCAAAGTAATGGTTTTCCATAAAAGGAAATAGTATGAAAGTTTTTCTTATTATCCTTGGCATTCTGGCAGCTATTCTTTTTCTAGGCTGGCTGGGTTTCCAAATCAAGCCTAAACCCTTTAGGCCTTATCCCGAAAAAGCGCCGCAACTGGAGACCATTCCGTTCCCTGCTGGCTTGCCTGCACCGGTTGAGAGATTTTACAAAACGGTTTACGGGGATAAGATCCCCGTGATCGAAACGGTCGTGATTAAAGGACGGGGACAGATGGCTCCCTTTGGCGTGAAGATGCCGGCGCGGTTTTTATTCGTCCATAACACGGGCAAGGACTATCGTCACTATTTCGAAGCTACATTTTTTGGCTTTCCTATCATGAAGGTCAACGAGAATTACATTGGCGGCAAAAGTTATTTTGAGTTGCCGGTTGCCACCTATGATAACGATGCCAGCATCAATCAGGGAGCAAATCTGGCGCTCTGGGCCGAGGCCGCCTGGTTCCCTTCCATCTGGTTGACCGATCCACGTGTCCGTTGGGTACCCGTGGATGATAAGACCGCTCTCTTATTCGTCCCCTTTGGGGAGCGGGAAGAAGACTTTGTCATGCGCTTCAACCCTGCGAGTGGCTTGCTCGATAGCATGGAAGCAATGCGCTACCGGGACGCCGGTGATCAAGCGCAGAAAATCCTGTGGATCACGCGCAACATGGATGGACCAACAATTACGGATACCAAGCTGAGTACTGTTGGCTCCGCCACCTGGCTCGACCAGGGCAAACCTTGGGCCACTTTTACGATGGAAGAGGTGA
>DATHUN010000463.1:0-2573 GCA_035462205.1 Anaerolineales bacterium | reverse complement strand
CCAGCCTGGTCGTCATACAGGTTGCCTTCGGGGTCAACCACGACCGAGATGTCATCGACGCCCACGCCGAAGAACGGCTCAGCAAGCAGCCACTGCGGACCAGCGGTGCCGCCGTACAGCAGACCGCGCTGGAAGGAGTACGCCACGTCGCTGGGGGTCAGGTCGGCGCCGTCATGGAACTTGACACCGGAGCGGATCTTGAAGGTCCACGTTGTGCCATCATCGGAAAGTTCCCAAGACTCTGCCAGCTGGGGAACAAACTTATCGGTCGCGATGCCATCATAGTAAACCAAAGTTTCGTACACGTTCTGGATAATCTCGCCACCGGCTGTTTCATATGACAAGGCTGGATCGAGTGTCTCCGGTTCACCAATGGTAGCTTCCAGGTAAGTGGTTGGATCCTTACATTTGATTGCACCGGTCGCCGGTGCTTCGGTCGCTGCGCTGGTCGGAGCCTCGGTCGCAGCAGGAGCTTCGGTGGATGCAGGCGCCTGGGTCGCTGCGGCAGTGGGGGCAGTACCACCACAGGCCGAAAGAACGACACTCGCAACCACGAGCAAGCTAAGTAGAACAAAGAATTTACGCATATTTTCTCCTCGCGAACTGTATTGATTGGCTGAATAGGCATTTACAATATTTGCTTGCTGGCTACATTATATTTTGAGACAACCACCTCCTTCCAAAGTAATGTTCCTTCGATAAAAAGATTTCCTACCTCTGCAGATCCTGTTCGTATTTTTGTTTTTTGAAGATCAACAACAGGATCAACAGGACAGCTAACGAACCCAAGAGAATTATCCAACCCAGCGCTCCGTTTGTCTTCTGGACTTGATCCACTTGCGTTGTTACAACAGGAGTCAGGAACGCCGCGCGCGGGATCACCACATCCGCCGCATTTGCCTCATTCAACACGCCCACGCCATTCCATAATTTATTTTCGCGCAGGACAAATGCGGTTACTTGCCACGCATCGTCCTCACTGAGGCTGCCAGGCTTCCAGAAGGGCATCGCGGCACGAATGTAGGCATGGAGTTGGGCGCCTGTGGAAAATTTTGCAAGCGCTGTATCACCAATCACCGCCGGAATTTTCTTGGGAATGGTGAATCCGTTTTCATACGGATTTTTGCCATGACATCCGCTTTGCCAACAATTCTGCTCCTCTTCCGGATAAGTGGCGCGGAACTCATCCGTGAGTCCCTGGCCTTTATCTCCATGACATGGCAGGCAGGAGAGCCAGTACACCTGCGCGCCATGATCTGCCTGGGAGGGGTCCACAGAAAGAGTTGGTTCAGCGAGACGATCCTGGGTCGGAACGGGCGTTGTTTGCAACTGGCTACCTTGCACATCTTCTGCATCCAAGAATAGCCCGGCAAACAGCAGGGCTATTCCAAAAGGTATGCATATGAATTTAAGCAGCAGCTTTCTTTGCACAAACTTAGATCTTGCCGCGCAGACGTGGGTCAAGCACATCACGCAGGGCGTCACCAACGAGATTCCAACTTAACACAAATAACACGAGCGTAATCCCAGGGAAGACAATGATATACCAGTAGGTATTCAGGCTGGTAATCCAGTTGCGTGCAAAGGAAAGAACCTGTCCCCAGTCGGCATATCCTACTTCCGCGCCGATACCCAGGAAGGAAAGAGCTGCAAAGGAAAGCACCACGTCGCCAATCCCGAGAGAAGCGAGCACCAAGGTTGGGAAGATGGCATTCGGAATAATGTGGCGCATGAGGATGCGGCTATCCTGCACACCGATCACCCGGGCGGCCATCACATAATCGCGTTCCTTGACCGAGAGAATATCACCGCGGATGATACGGGCGTAGCCCAGCCAGCCAAACGCGATCAACGAAATCATCGCAGGCAAGAGACTACGTCCAATCACAGGGGTGAGCACCGCCGCAAGGATTAGGGTCGCCATCAGGCCGGGAAGAACGTACAAAATATCCACGATACGCATGAGAATATTATCCACCAACCCGCCGTAGTAAGCCGAGACTGCGCCGACAAGAACGCCGAGCAGCACCGTCGAAAAGACAACGATCAAGCCGGTCTTGAACGCCGTGCGGGTGCCCCAGATGATGCCATAGTAAATATCATACTGTCCCTGAGACGTTCCAAAAAGGTGCAACCATTTATCCTTGCCCGTAATCGCTTTGTACCAGAAGGGAACCTTTGGTGGACGAACTTTCCATTCCTCGCCTGGAGCTTTAGGTTGCGCTTTAAAGCCATCACGTGGGATCTTGTAGGGATCATTCGGGTTGAGGGGCGGTGCCAGCACCGGCGCTGCCAAGGCAACGATGATGAAAAACAGAATCAACAAAGAACCGATCACCGAAGCGGGTGTTTTTAAAAGTCCCTGCATAACACGGTAATTATCAGGTCCTAGAAACCGTTCCAGGCGGCTGATCTTTCGGGCGGCAACAGCCTGACCCAGAAGTTCATTATCACCGGTAGGTGTTTGTATAACGGTCATGGGTTTTCTCCTTACGACAAGCGCACGCGCGGATCGACAAAAGCATACAGCACGTCCACCACCAGGTTGGCAACGATCAGGATCAGCCCGTTGA
>DATHUN010000462.1:0-3006 GCA_035462205.1 Anaerolineales bacterium | reverse complement strand
TGCCCGACTCTGATGTGGCGGACACGGGGCTTGTCGCAACTGGCAATAGGAGTGATCCCACACTTCAGCTTCGATAAAGATCATGCCCGTTGCACGTGCCACGGAGACGCGGTGATGCCCATCTTCCACATAATAGTACTCGCCCACTTTGTGGATAAGGATGGGCTGCCAGCCATCCGTGCGCAATCGAAGCAGTGTATGGATCCAACGATCACAAAGATGCTTCTTGAGAGGGCGGAAGTTCTTATCGAAATCGGCTTCCCGGCTGAATGTGCCGATGATTCGATCCACTTGGATATTCTGGATCCCGGTAAAGTGTTTATTCTGATACTTGACCAGGCCTGTGTCGGTAAATTGTTTGGGACGATTGTCTCTGTGCAGGATTTTTGCAATCCAAGAAGTTCCAAGCGCGCGGACACGGATACTGTTGAATTCATTTTTAGCAAGAGTATGAGCGTTCGTGAAAGAGGCAGACGGAAGCATTTTATTTTCCTTTCTCTTGAGATGATTAAGCCTTATCTTTTTGCAACCGGTTGCATAACTACCTAAAAAAATTTATGCAGACTTTCGAGCGATTAGTTCAACGGGTATCGTAACATTGGTAACAATTCTGGTATCGAGATACCGGATCAAATTTTCGGCAAGCATCTTCCCTGCCAGGGGAATGTTTTGCCGGACAGTCGTCAGGGGCGGGTTACTATGCTCGGCAATGGATAGATCATCATAACCAACTACAGCAACATTTTGCGGGACGCGGCGTCCATGGGCGCGGATCACATCCATGGCAGCGATCGCCATCAGGTCGCTGTTGACAAAGACCGCGTCCAGGTCAGGTGCCTGATCGAACAACTGCTCCATCGCACTCGCGCCAGACGTGTTGGAAAAATCACCATAGGCAACGAGAGCCCGCTCTACGATCCGGTCGGAAGCGAGCAGGGCGTTCTTATATCCTTCGAAGCGCTGCTGGACTTCCAGCTCCTCCTGCGGACCGCCGATAAAGCCGATCCGCTTTCTGCCCAAACCGATCAAATACTCGGCGGCGAGCCGACCACCATTCAAATTGTCTCCCGTGACCGAACAGTACGGAGCGTCTGACGGTGGGACTCCCCAAACGATGAATGGGGCATCCATCTCCACCAAGGTACGGATATGATATTGCTTGCGCGTGGCGGTCATCAGAATGAATCCATCGACGCGCCCGCTATCCAGATACTGGTGTGCCCATTCTGTTTCATTAGGATTCACGTGAACCACCAGCAGATCATATCCATGGGCATACAAGCCTTGCGAGATACCACCCATGATCTCGAGCCCAAACAGGTCGGCCACCGAGAACTCCTGATGATAGGCATGTGTAACGAAAGCGATGGTATTGCTTCGCTGGAGGCTAAGAAGACGAGCCGGAACGTTGATCCGGAAATTGTCCTGGCGCGCCAGAGACTGAAGTCGCTCCCGCGTTTCAACAGGGATCAACGGGCTGTTATTCAAAGCTCGCGAGACCGTCGATTTGGATACTCCAGCCAGTTTTGCGATGTCAGAGATTGTGTGAACTGTTTTCTTAGTCATTTCTCTTTGATTTATGCAACCGGTTGCATTGTACAGCAACCTAGTAACAAAGTCAAGGGTTCTGGTCTTTCCCGCTGTTATACTTAATCCATCCATAAATGGTTTGGAGACTCTAATGAGTATACAAAACGCCTACAACGAATGGTCAGAAACCTATGACTCGGATGAAAACCTGACCCGTGATCTCGATCAGCAAGTAACCCGCAGCCTGCTTGGTGGTACTCATTTTGAATCTATCCTGGAGATCGGTTGCGGAACCGGCAAGAACACTATCTTTCTCGCCCAGATCGGACAACGCGTCCGCGCCGTGGATTTTTCGCAGGGGATGATTGAAAAAGCAAAGCAAAAGGTACATGCTGAGAATGTTAGCTTTTCGATGATGGACATCACCCAGCCCTGGAAATTCGAGAACCAGTCATTTGATCTGATCCTCTGCAACCTTGTGTTGGAGCACATCGAAAATCTGTCTGCGGTATTCCATGAAGCTGCCCGGACCCTGCGCCCAACGGGCAATTTTTTTATCAATGAGCTGCATCCTTTCCGGCAATACGACGGTAAGAAAGCCAGGTTTATCCGAAATGAGGAAAAGATCGAGGTAGACGCTTTCATTCACCATCTGTCGGATTTCCTTCATGCGGCGAACGACAACAGACTGGCTCTCACGAAGCTGGAGGAATACTGGCACGAGGCAGACCAAAACAAGCTGCCACGCCTGTTATCTTTAGTTTTCGAACGACGCTGATGTTTTTCTAATAAAATTCTTATTACCGAGGGAGCAGGCAGGATATAAAATATTTTTAAAACCAGATCAAACACCCTCGTTCCAGGGCGCTTGATGCTCTGGAAAACGGGGAAACCAAACTCTGATGCAGGAGATCGCTATGACCGATACAACTTCTACAGCCATGTCTGAAAACGTCCAACAGTTTTCATTTAAAGCGGAGACCAAACAGCTTCTCAATATTCTGATCCACTCTCTCTATAGGGATCGTGAGGTATTTCTGCGCGAGCTGCTCTCGAACGCTTCGGATGCCTTGAACCGGCTGCGCTTTGAGATGGTCACCAACCGTAACGTGGTGGATCCGGAAGCGGAATTGAAAATCCACATCACCGCCGATAAGGAGGCGCGCACTCTCACCATCCAGGATACAGGCATTGGCATGACGCGGGAGGAGGTGATTGAAAACCTCGGCACGATCGCCCAGTCGGGGGCGCGTAAATTTATCGAAGCAACCAAAGATAAAAAAGTGGACTTCTCGCAGGTCATCGGTCAGTTCGGCGTGGGCTTCTATTCCGTATTCATGGTAGCGGATTGGGTTCGTGTGACCTCCCGTTCCTATAAGCCGGAGGCCGAGGCAGTGAGCTGGTATGCGACCGGTGAGGATAACTACCAGGTCAGCGCGGCGGATATGAAGGAGCGCGGCACGAAAGTGGAGATCA
>DATHUN010000461.1:0-1576 GCA_035462205.1 Anaerolineales bacterium | reverse complement strand
TGGGAAGCAAAAACACCACCCGGAAGAAGCGCCGCCCGGGAATATTTTGTACGGTGAGCATTGCCAGTCCCAACCCTATGGCGTATTGAAAGAAGATGCCTACAAAAACATAGACCAGGGTAATGGTTAGAGTGCCTAGGCGACCACCGTTCCACAAGGTGTGTACAAAAATCCAGGCCAATCCTGCCATGCCAAGAGCGAGCAATAAACGTCCGATCAAGCCGCCAGTAGAAACTCTCGATTTCAACAGATAGCGGGCAAGAAAAATGGCAAGTGCGATTACAACGAGCCCGAACACGATCCATGTCGCAGGCGTGGTGGGTGCGAAAGCTCCCAGAAAATGTGTCTTTTCGGTACCCACGAACAATTTCTTGTAATTGTCCAATCCCACAAACGTCAGAGTAAAGCCACCCTTTGCAATTTTGAAGCGCGTCAAAGAGGCGTACAGGGAAGCAATCAGTGGAAAGACGGATAAGAACAGGAGAGCCAGGACTGCCGGTAAGAGAAAGATGGGGCCGGCCCAGCGTTCCGCGGCAGCCATTACTGTACGAATCCGGGACGGTTCCTGCTCCTGCAATTCTTGATCCATAGTCTCTTCATGCGAGGGCACATGGCCCAACCCGAATTGAGTTGGGTCATGTGCATCTGAATTCAACGTGCTCTTCAAACTCATTTGGCGCCGATCGTCGCTTTGTAGGATGCCAATTGGGCGTCACGGCCCACTTCTTCGGTGATCGCTTCCCACGCATCATATAGCTGTTGCGCGGCTTCATCGGTGGTCAGATTTCCAGCAATATATTCTGCCAGGATGCGGTCGAGTTCCACCTGGATATATTTCTGGTTGGAGGGAATGCGCAAGTCAGCGACCATGTTCGGACTATTCAGACTTGCTTCGATACCGCCCAGGTAATTGTCTGCTGCCGTTTCGCTAAAGCCGGCGTCGATCCAGGTCTGCTTGTTTTCGAACTGCGAAATACGGAAGGGGTTGTAGCCGGTTTTTCCAACGACCACGTCGGCATTCGATTGTGCAGGTTGCGCCATGTAGGAGAGGAAGGCATAGGCGGCATCTTTTACTTTGTCATCCGCCGCAGCATTGATGGCACCAGCCCATCCGCCAAAGGACGCATACGGTGCATAATTCACACCATCCACCGCATAGGGGCAGGTGGTTGCATCACAAGGTACAAGTTCACCGGTTTCACGATCGAGAACTTCGGTGGACCCGGGGGTAATTGTGGCGCCCACTTTGTCGATGACTTTAGAATTTTCGGGGTCGATCGCCAGTGTCCCAATATCGCCCCAGTCCATCGTCAGCGCGCAACGACCGGAGATGAACAGGCCGCGTGAATCGCCAACGCCCTGGTTGGTTTCATCCGGCGGTCCGTATAGGCCGGTTTCCTTATATACCTCCAGAGCGCGTTTGAAAGCGGCGTTATTGACGAGCGGCGTCATGTCATTCGTGTTGAAGAATACACCTTGCGACGTGCCCTGGGTTTGAATGTAAGGCGCTGCAATCGACCAGATCCACCAGTAGGATTGTTGTGCAGGAGCCTTGGAAATGCAGGACCCATAATCG
>DATHUN010000460.1:0-4026 GCA_035462205.1 Anaerolineales bacterium | reverse complement strand
CTGCAGAACGGCATCTGGATTCTGGACGAGAACGGTCAACGCCTGCCGAATGGCACGGTGCTGGATGCCATTGCGCTGGCTCGTCAATACGGATATCTCTGGTAGATATGTTGTCCCTGTCAGGAATTCAATCATCCCCAGTCGAACTGACCGGGGATGATTTTTTCAGGCGTATGTTGGTGCTCATGCTTGCGTAGCAGTGCCAGGGCTGACTTTTAGAGAAAAGTCGTCTTCGAGAATTTCGCGAAATACGGCCGCATAATCTTCACTCAACACACGTAAGAGCCGACCCTGTTCATCGGGAACAAGATCCCACAATCCGCTGTGATGCCAGTGTTCGAGATTATCCCAATCGGGACGGTCAATAATCGGGTAGATCGTGATGCCTTCGATCGGCACGCCGTGAGCCATTGCCTGTTTGACTTCTTCCACGATCTCTTTGAGCCACGGTCCGCGCCCAATGCCAAAATGACTTGTTTCGCTGATAAAAAGAGGACGATGGTAGCGGTTATACACTTCGGCAAGTAATTGGTGTAGCGGCATCCAGCGCTCGTCGCGCGGGTTGTCTTCCCAACGGAGCCGCAGGTCTGGATGTTCCCACTGGTTGGCATGATAATAATTGGCGCCCATAATATCCAAGTATTTTGGATGGCCTCCCAGCTCGGGATGTATCTGCCCGGTGATCATATCCCAGGCTTCGAATTGGCTCTCCCGTTGTGCGGCTGCTTTATCCGCCAGCTCGGGATGACCCTTCGGAGGCATTACATGGATCACGGGCTCGACCTGCACAATTCGCGCCCGGGGATCGACCTGCCAGATTGCTTCGATCCCGGCGATCGCCGCCCGGATCAATTGACGTTTTAGCTCCATTCCGCGACCAATCTCCAAAGGATGGATGTAACCCACATCACCGGCCGCCCATGACAAAAAAGAGATCTCATTGATGGGTGTATAGAAAGGTACACCAGGAGTATGGTCATGCATGAAGTGTGCCAGCGCCGTGCAGTATCTGGCGAAGCGATCGATGAAGGCCGGCGAGAAAATATCGAGATCCTCCGGGTATCCATAGTGCAACACATTCCATATGACCTGCATCTCGTACCGGCTGGCAGCTTCGACCATTGGTAACAGCGAAGCGAAATCAAAAGTTCTGGCGTGCTCGATGAGCGGCCAGCAGGTTCCGTCGCGAACAGTGCGGATATTGAAGCTATGCAAAAGCTCATAATCTTCTGAAACCTGCCTGTCATGCTGTGTGAGTTGCAGCATATTCAGACGGCTTCCAGCTTTATTGATATGGCAGGCGGATTCAAAGCCCGCCAGGAAAAACGAAGCAAACAGTCCCACGGTTATTTCCTAACATTATGTTTTAAGCAAATCGGTAAAACCTATTATAAAAGGGAGCCATGCCGCCAGGCTTAAAGCCAAATAATTATTACGTTGCGGATAGCCAACCAGGCGCTTGACAAGGTTTGGGCTCATTTTCTCTTTACTATTCGTCTTTAGAATATGCGCCTTATGTTAGAACAAACCAGGCCTTCTCGCCGGCTCGATCGATACCAGCCCATCAATCCAGCACCGCCACCCAGGCGTAAGCCCAAGCATGTTCCGCGTTGGCTGCTTTTAATCGGGCTAATTGTCTACTTTCTCGCGCCCATCCGGACCAATGTCCTCCTGCTTGGTACAGACGATTCACCCGAACGAGGCGCTGTCGGGCGGACCGATACAATCATCTTAACGACTGTTGTGCCAACCATGCCCTACCTCGGAATGCTGTCCATTCCACGTGATCTCTGGGTCAATGTTCCCGGTGTCGGCGAGCAGCGAATCAACACTGCCTATTTCTTTGCGGAGGCCAACCAGCCTGGCGCCGGACCCGAGGCAGCGATGCAAACCGTGCGCCAGAACTTTGGCATGCATGTCCACTATTATGCGGTAATTCACATGCTTGGATTGGTCAACGCCGTGAATACTGTTGGTGGAATCGATGTTGAACTTTCCTCTCCAATGGCGGACTACGCGACGGGTAGCTACCATCTCGACGGGGAGGAGGCGCTCGCCTTCATCCGCGAACGGAGCAGCAGCGATGACTTCAACCGAATGCGGCGCACCCAGCTTTTACTGGTTGCTCTGGGTACCAAGGTGCTCCAGCCTGCGAACTGGCCGAGCCTGCCGAATTTCATCCTGGCGGGCATTCAAACAGTGGATACGAATATTCCGCTTTGGCAGGGACCGCGCTTGCTGTTCGCCCTCCTCCGAATCCCGTTTTTCGGTGTGGACGCGCGCACCATCACCTCTGATATGGTCTATCCATTTGTTACAGCCGGAGGGGCTCAGGTGCTCGCGCCGAATTGGGAATTGATCAACCCGCTGCTCATGACAATGTTCGGAGAATGAAATGAGATGGAGCTTTGCCACAGCAGCCTCCTGCTGTGCCATATTTCTTTAAAAGAAAAACCCCCTCCGTAATGTCATTTTCCTATTCGGCGGTCGGCGTGTTTGTGCCGCGCGCCAGCCTGGATAATTTTTCCAACAATGGCCGCAATGACTCCGGGGCGTTCGAATCGCTCGTCTGGATCGTGTGATGCGTATTGCCAGCCTCGACGGTGACCGTGTATTCATACTCGTCCGGAATCGAGCGAGCGATTAAGTTTTGCGGGATCTTGAAGAAGTTCGACTCGGTGATTAGCTGCATCAATTCCTGTGACTCGGCATCGGGAATTTCGTTCAAATCAATATCCCTTTCGATCTCTTTGCCGAGCACACCGCCGGCCCTCTTAAAGTTAATTTTTGTCACATTAAGCCTCCGACGTTGATTTCCTGTTGGGTCGTGCTGAGCAACGATAATTCCTTCACGAGCGGCCGCAGCGAAGTGGGCATGGTCGAATCATTCGTGCGCACGGTATGATAGGTGATGCCGGCATCCACCGTGATCGTATACTGGTATTCATCCGGCTTGAAATTCTTGATGAGATTCTCGGGCAGATCAAAAAATTGCGCCTCTTCTACGAGGCGGGTGATGTCGCGCACAGCGTGAATCGGCAGGCTGTTCAGATTCAGTTCAAACCTTAGGGGTTCACCGACAAATCCGCCGGAGCGTTTGAATGTAATTTTCGCCATAGCAACATAATCCTTTCCATAAGCAAAATATTTTGGGTGCAGCCGATGCTCCAAGCAGAATTGCGCATTAAATGGTGATTAAGTGGGTTGCTCCTGGGAATCGTATACAAAGTGTTAAACGATGCTGGGATGGATTTATTACTCTGCGGCCTTTCTTCGATTTCCCTGCGAAATCTCAGGAGCCGTATTTCAACTCATGTCGCCCAATTTACTTGTTTGCTTGACAGTTGCTTATCACGAGACTACAATTTTATTGAAAAAATTTATAAAAATCTGTCCAGAGACAGATCGACCAACAAAAGGAGAGGACGATGGCATTTGTACTACCCCCACTTCCGTATGCAGTAGACGCGCTCGAACCGTATATTGATGCTCAAACGATGACGATTCATCATGACAAGCATCATCAAGCATATGTGACGAACCTGAATGGCGCGCTTGAAAAGCACCCCGAGCTTGCAGCCAAGTCGCTGGAAGAACTGTTGATGGATCTCAATTCCGTTCCGGAGGATGTTCGCACCGTCGTGCGCAACCATGGCGGCGGGACGTGGAACCACTCCATGTTCTGGGAGATCATGGGACCCCAACAGGGAGGCGCTCCGCGCGCAGAATTGGCGCAAGCTGTCGATTCCTCCTTTGGGTCATTCGATGCATTCAAAGCGGAATTTGAAAAGGCGGCGAACGGTCGCTTTGGCTCGGGATGGGCATGGCTTGTCAAAAAAGGCAACGGCCTGGCGATCGTTTCCACCGCAAATCAGGACAATCCGCTCTCTGAGAATATGACCCCCATTCTAGGCATTGACGTCTGGGAGCATGCTTACTATTTGAAATATCAGAACCGCCGTGCGGAATATGTGACCAACTGGTGGAATGTCGTCAATTGGGATGCGGTTTCAGAGCGATATCGAT
>DATHUN010000459.1:0-1628 GCA_035462205.1 Anaerolineales bacterium | reverse complement strand
TGGGCACCGTTCAACGGTTTGCGTCCGCGAAGCGCCCTTTAGGGTTCCGTCACGTGAGCACGCCCGCGCAGCGCCCTGATGAGGGTGGTGAGGGTCACGTTAGCCCACTGGTGAGTGCTGGTGGGTGGGACCAGAGAACGCCATCTTGACGAAACCAACTTCGAGCCACGAAACCTGCTTGAAAACGCGCAGACTCCTACGACGCTAGCCTGGGCGTAATTTGCCGGGGTTCGGGCCGCGCCGCCCCGGCGCCGTTTCCGGGGTGCATTATCCCGATGCACTTACGGGACGCTGTGTTAGCCCGCATCTTCTGCTCCATTCTTGCTTACGGGAGTGGCATGACGCAGTAAAAAATCGCGGACAATGTTTATAGATAATTCATTCACGGCAGAGACGTGAGTTGTATTTGGCAAAACCATGAGCTCCGCATTTGGAATGAAGTTGTACATGTCAACCGCTTGCCTGAGTTCGATCAACCCATCTCTATCCCCTACCAGGATCAGTGTTGGCGCGTTAATCTTGTCAAAGTCCTCTGCTGTATAGTGTAGCGGCGTCCACCACATGCCTGAAATTTGCTTCAGCAGACTCCGCCAGTATTCAGAGTCATCGGTGCGAGTATGCTCTGTTTTCAAGAAACTCACCCATTCTGGCGCAACGCTTTGTAGTTTTTCAAAATCAACTACGCCCGGACCCTCAAAGCCATATGTCTTGAGGAAGTTGACGTAAGTTTCGGAGAATTCATACCATGCAGCGCCAACGACTAAAGCCGCTGTTAAGCGGGGATATCGCATGCCAATCTCAAGAGCGGTTTGTCCCCCATCACTGTATCCGAAGACAAGCGGCTGAGTCAGGTTTAGAGCCTGAATAAAAGCAACAACATCATCTGCCATCAAAGGGTAGCTAAGTTCGCCATTTGGATTATTGGTTCGGCCGTGCGCGCGACTGTCTGGCGCAATAACCCTGAAGTGGGGAACAAAGGATGATAAGAACGGTTGCCACATTTGTAACGTATCTGTTCCCCCATGAAGCAGGATCAATGGCTGGCCATGGCCGTATTCCTCATAATATACGTTCAAGCCATTTGCCTGAACATACTTTCCCTTTGGGAATATATCTTCTTCTACCATAATTGAGTCCTTCATGTAACCAGCGGGCTAACGATTGGCGTTATGGGCGGCCGGGGAGCACAAGGCTGGGAAACCGGAAACTGCCAAAGCTCAGAACTAACTCCACAAAACGCGGAGACTCCCACCACACTAGCCCCGGCGTACGCTGCCGGGGTGCATTATCCCGGTGGTCTTCCGTGACGCTGTGTTGGGCGACCATTCGCTTAAAATCCATGATCACACAGCCCAGCTAGCCTCGGTTTGTATGCGTCTTGCCTAAAATGACACTGGGATCGAGCACTCAAATGGCTGCCAACATCAAAGCCACCTGTGTTATTCCTGCGATTAAGAATACACCCAAGTGTGCTGTAATATGTTGCTTATTTCGCACATCCGAAGTGACAGCTATAGCAGCCAATGTCAAAGCGACGGGCAAATAGAAAAAACCTACGGATAAAGCGCCCAAGATCGAAAAAGCACTCATCACACCGGCCGTGCCCCATACGATGGACTGCTGACGGC
>DATHUN010000458.1:0-15245 GCA_035462205.1 Anaerolineales bacterium | reverse complement strand
CTTGACCACATTCATATTGACCAGGCGTGTGCCATTGCCACTGATATGCTCCACAATACGCGGCAAGGCGGTCCGGCTGTTTTGAGCGTGCAAATTTACTTCCCATAGATCGGCTTCGCCTTGCTGGCGGCTGGTCAGGTTTTCGATACCGGCAATACTCCTGAGCTTGCCTGCCAAATCCTCGTGCCAGCCGGTCAATTCCAGGCGGATTATTTCCTTTTGATCGATGCGGCGTTTGAGTCCTTCGGGTGTGTCCAGAGCAATGACCTTGCCCGTGTCGATAATGCCGATGCGGTCGGAGAGCTGGTCCGCTTCTTCCATGTAGTGGGTGGTCAGCAGGATGGTGTGTCCTTCCTGCTTGAGTTCGGCGATTAGCTCGCGGACCCGGCGCGCGGCTTGCGGGTCCAGACCGAGCGTCGGCTCATCCAGGAGGAGGATCGGCGGCCGGGCGAGCAACGCTTTGGAGATAGCAATCCGCTGGCGCATCCCGGTCGAATATTTTTCGACGAGCTCGTTGGCGCGCTCTTTCAGCTCCATGCGCTCGATCAACTCGTCGACGCGCGTCTTGGCGATTGCCTGCGGGATGTGATACAGAGCCGCAAAATATTCGAGATTTTCGCGGCCGGTCAGCTTCCAATAAATGCTGCGCTCGCCCGCCAGGACGGTTCCCAGACTGCGCCGGACGTCGTTGGCTTGCTTGACGATGTCGAAACCATTGACTTTGGCCGTGCCGCTGGTCGGTTCGAGCAGTGTGCAGAGCATGCGGATCGTGGTCGATTTGCCGGCGCCGTTTGGTCCCAGCAGACCGAAGATCTCGCCGCGCTCGATCTGCAGGTCCACACCGTTGACGGCGGTGAACATCGTTTTCGGCTCGCGCTTACGGAAAAGCGAAAAACCCCTCTTGGCGGTGGGGGAGGCGTCGGCAGCTTTGTCACCCGTTCCAGGGCGGGCCGGGAATTTCTTGATGAGTTGTCTGGCATCAATTGCAAAATCAGGCATGGCGGTACTCCTATTTAAAGGACAGTTTAATAAAACGAAACTTCCAGTGACTTATTATTCACATATTACAACTTAATTTCATAAAAGTCAATAGTCTATTTACAAAAATTCATATTGAGTTTGAGATTGTCAATAAAAATCCCGCTGCTAGGCGGGATTTTGCAGATTTATATAAATTAGTCTCAACAACTGGGATCGGCACTTTACGTTGGCTCAAGAAAGCCAATAAAACAAATACCATTCCGACAATATCCACCAGTAAAACGGTGGTCATTAATTGCGGACCCGTGTCAGTAAAAATTTGTCCTAGCAACCAGGGAACCAGCATGCTGCCAGCTCCCGAGCCGACCAGGAACCAGCCGGTGATCGCACCGGTGATTTGCATCCGCTCACCAGCCAGCATCATGATGCTGGGGAAAATGGATGCCATGGATAATCCCAGCCCAAATGTGCCCAGCCACAATGCCAGGCTGGATTCTTTCCAGAGCATGATAATGACTGTACTGACTGCGCAGCCAATCAGGTCCATCACGATGATCAAGTGCGATTTCATTCGTGTGGAAACCCAAACGCCAAGCAACCTGCCGAACGTGAACGAGCCCCAAAACACGGAGGTTAGATAAGCCGCCGTAACTTCTGTACTAAGCTTGAGCGTGATCGCGTACGTGTACACCCAATTCCCAAAGCCGAGTTCCAAACCTACATACAACAGGAAGAGGACGACGATCAATGCAACCGGTACAACCGGGAACGCTCCGTTCGTTTGATTATCTTTTTGAACGCTATGCTGCGGCTCGGGCAGCAGCCACATCCAGATCATCATCGGCACACAGGCAATGGCGAAGAAATAGTACATCCAATGGATATCGTTTGTGCGCAAGAGAACCTGCGCTAACAACAATGGCGCGATCAGTGAACCGACGCCGAAGAAGAAGTGCAGTCCGTTCATAAAGGGACCGGCTTTTTCTCCATGCGTCCAGAGGAGCAGTGTATTGCAGCCCACATCGAGAATGCCTGCGACCAATCCGCTCAGGAACATCGCAAACAACAACATGCTGAGTGTAGAGGCAAGCGGAATCATGATCGAGGCAATGGCAATAAAAATCAAAGTGATCGCCATCAGCTTATGACCCGGAAACCGGTCATAAGCGCGCCCGCCGAAATAGGAACCGATCAAGTAGCCAAGTGCGCTAAAGACAAAGATCAAACTAATCTGGTCTAATCTGCTGGCGGTATGTTCGGCAAGCTTGAGCAGGCTGGGACCGCTGGCCGCGGTGGTCATTCCTAGAACAATGAAAGCCAGATAGTAAGCAATGGTCGCGATGAGGGGGGACGTACGAGGGGCATTTGTCGAGGCAGGATTCATGGAGAAAAACTTTCCTAATGAAATTTTTGGACGTCGTTCAAACGGTCACAGCTTCTTTTTTCGGAGTGACCGGCACAAATCGTTCTTGCCGGCCTAATTTTAAATGCAAAGCAAAATAGCCGAGGGCGGAGCATAAGCAAAGGAAGCCGCCAATATACCACAGCAAATGCGGATCGAGGTGATCGAGAATGTAACCCGCTGCCCCCGGTCCGATCGCGTTCGGTACCGAAGTGATGAATCCGGCAATCGCCATATATCGCCCGCGCATTTCCTTGGGCGCAAAGCCGGCCGCCACGACCTGGCTGGTGGGGAAGTAGAACATCTCGCCAATGCAGACAATCATCGCCGCGATCACGAACATGACAAAGCCGCTCACGATTCCATACAGGAGGACTCCCACGGCGAAGATCCCCGCGCCGATCATCATCATCAGAAATGGCGGACGGTGACGGATTCGACGGCTGATCCAGAATTGGAACAGCACTACTTCCAATCCCGTAATGGACAGGATGATTCCGTAGCCGCGACTGTCAATGCCGTGCACATCCCTTAAATAGACAGCCAGAGAGCCATATTGCTGGATATAAACGATCAGCGCCAGCATGCCTGAGAGAACAAATCCCATGAACGCCAGATCGCGGACGACGACCCGGTAGCCTTTGATCGTTTCCCAGAATGACTCCTGGCGCCGCTCCTCTTGGACCTTAGGCTTGGTCTCCGGCAACAGGCGGAAAAGGATCGCCGCGACAATACAGCTGATCACGGCGTCGATCACGAACAGTGCAAAGAACGAGCGGGTGGCAATCAATCCACCCAGTGCTGTGCCGACGATCCATGCATAGTTGAATACAACCCGTAAAATACCGTAGCCTTCCTGTCGCTTTGATTCGGGCAGGACGTCTGCCAGCATCGCTTCGTGGGCCGGGTTCGCCACACTGGCAAGCAAGCCCACGACAACGATCAACGGGTACATCATTTGGATGCTGTTCACCATTCCCAGAGAGAGACTGCTCAGCGCGCTGAATACTAGTCCGAACAGGATGATCTTGCGCCGCCCAAATCGATCGGTGAGCGCGCCGCCGACCGTGCTCCCCGCCAGGGCAAAGAATGAGTTGATCCCCAAGAGCACGCCGGCCTGCGTCATGCCGACTCCAAATTTCTGTGTCACATACAGCGAAAAGAACGGAAAGAGGACCGTGCCTCCCAACGCATCGATAAAGCGCGTCATGACCACCACCCAAAACAAGCGGGGAAATTCGTTGTAGGTTTTTTTGATGTTCCCAAAGATATCTTTCATGCCGTCTACCTCAACTCATTGTGAATGAATCTTCGCTGATGTTTACTAGCTCTCCTAAGGCGTGGTATGTGGGGGCCAGGGAATCTCAGTCGGTCCTGCAAAGCCGTGCTTTTCCTGCACCCAGACGCTTCCATGGGAGGGCAGAGCGCAGCCAGCTTCATCATTTTCAATTGTAATGAAAGGGAAATTTGTGCCGAGTGTTTCGAAAACGATCTGTCCGTTTTCACAACGCCATACTTCCACGATGTACTGGTGCATGTTCTCATCTTCATACTTGCCGGGGCTGATGGGAACCGGCTCCCATGAGACCTCGACGCTGCTCCCTTTTCGGGTCGCTTGTGCCCAGGAGGAGGCAGGGAAATACGGCGTGATCGGAAGTTTCGCAATGCCGGGATATACAACGGGCAGTGACTTCCAATCTCCGGCGATCTCGAGAAAGGTGGATTTGACCCAGCATTTGTTGGTGCCGCCCACCCAGACCCAGTCATTCGCGTCCGTCCGGCCAATCAACTGGATATTGGCGCCAGCCCGTAATGCATACAAATAAAGATATTCCGCGCCCGGACCGTAGCGACAACTTAATAATGCTGTTGTTACTTTGGCTTTCAGGCTTTCCACTGTCGACAGTGGGCTGGCTGTGAGTGTTTCTGTGGGAGAAGGAGTAAGTGTCAGTGTGGGCGTCAATGTTTCGGTTAGAAGGGTGGGAGTGTCGGTTGCAGGAGAAGGGGTGCTGGTGAGTGTGCTGTCGTCTGTAAGAGGGGGTGTAGTGGATGTTGCAGATGGTCCTGCGAAAGTGGATAGTGTACACGATGTAGTGCTCAGGAAGATTAGAATTAGGATCGTTCCTTTTTTCATTCCCACATTGTACTATCGCTTATGTTTCCTACTTTCTGACTTTTGCCTGACATAAAAACCCCGCCAGATGGCGGGGCATTGATTTAGCGTTTTCCCTTTTCTGTACGCTGTTCGTTTTCCTCTTCCGTGATGAGAGCTTTGAGCAGGGCGATCGCGGTCGTTTTGCGTTGTGTGCTGTGGATGCTTCTGAGAACATGGATCGCCTCGTCAAGCGTATCATCATTGTCCGGAGTTGTAGGCAGCAGACCCGCCGCGCGGTATGTAACTTCAATGGGAATTTTGAGGGCGCGCGAGATTGCTTCGAGCGTAGCAGGCTGCGGATGGCTTTTGCCGTTAAGCAGTTTGTTGATCACAGCCCGGTTCAAATCGGCCGAGCGAGCCAGGTCCGATTGCGACCAGCCGCGCTTATCCATCTCCATTTGAAGCCATTCAGGAAACTGTATCTTTTGACCCACAGCAGACATTTTGGCACAATCCTTGTTTCTACAGGTAGCCGATTTGTTGCAAATTTGTGGCACATGCTGTTTTCAATGCTTTATGTCGTGCAAACAACCCCACAGCTCATTTCATTTGGCGCTTGTCTATTTTCTCAGACGTTCTATCTTTACCCTCTTTACCCTAGACTTCGAGTCGCCCCAAGATACACCGTGCATGCAAATATTATAACCAGATTGGCGCAAAAGGAAAGTACTTTAAGATGTCTTTAAGTAGCTGTGCCCAGCCTGAGGGGGGCAGGCTAGGCACAGCTTTACATAATTTACCATATTTGTTTTCTTTTTACAACCGGTTGTTTTTTTAGGAAAACTGCCGATGGATCGTTTGCGTCCGGTTTTGCAACTACGGTAGACGTGAAAATAGCAACCAGATCAACTTGATCAAGATCCAGCAGATGAGGGTATAGACGACGATCGCGATCAAGGAGAAGAATTCGATCTGTACGCCACCAAATGTGGGCGTGTACGTGATCCCCTGGAAAATCCATAGGAACGGAGCGGTCAGGAAGTAAACCAGTTGGGCAAACGTATTTGCCGGGTTTGCCGCCATCAATTTGAGCAGGAAGCGCAACGCGATCAATCCGTTCAAGATCACGAACGCCAACTGGATCAAACCCGTGATACGGACCAGGGTTGTATGGCTGATCGTCCAGCCATACCATGTATAGGTTCTTTCGGTGACAGTTTGCACGCGGTCTGTTTCGGGATAGCGGGCCATACTAAGCTCCTTTCATCGTGACACGATGATATACCCCGTTTTGATAGGTGTTTAGACAATAAAACGATGCCAGGATGCTTTTGTTACCCCGTGTAAATTACACTACAGCGATACTTTCCACGCTCGAGGTGATGCCAAATAATAAGGCAACTCCCTGGACGAACAGGCTACCACCATACAGAATCATGTAGTATTCCATATCTCCTGTCAGTTGCGCCCGGTGGAATGTCCAAACGATCGTGCCGGCGCCAATTGCAACCAGTCCGATACTGCCGATCGCGACCAGACCCGACTGGATGCCCAGCATGCCATCCAACCAGGTGAGCACGCCAATCAGGATGATGGACACGGCAATCAAAATGCGCAGGGCCGACCACCACATTGCGGATTGTTGAAAGTCTGGGCTGGAGAGAAGAAATGTAATCAGCAGGCCCGCTATCAGGGAATTAATTAACGCCAGGAAAATGGAAATGGTTTTCATCGCAGCGCCTCCTTATGGAATTTTCTCCAGCATAGTAATGGGGCGCTCTCAGAGTCTCCAGGGAGACTCTCAATTTCTATAAAAAGAGAGCGAACTTATTAGTCGCTCTCTTGATCAGGCGCCTGCCCCTTGTCTCACGCATGTGTTACATGCGAAAGTAAACTTTTGAAAGGTAGGTTGAGATTCGAATTTCGAGTTTACCTGATTATGTGGCACTCTGTAATTTGACAGCTGCCTGTTTCATGTGCGCCAGCACACCCATGAACCCATTCAAACGCTGCTGGCTAACAGCTTCATCCAATTTCATGGGTAGAAAAAAATCTCCCGGAACGGAGAGAATCTCTTCCAGCGTCGAGCCGTTAAGTCCGGTCGTCAGGATGGAGGCCAGTCCACGCACAGTGGGAGATTGCGGCGGGATATCCAGATGAAACGCGATGCCGCCATCCTGCTCTTTTTCCGCAAAGAGACAAACCGGAGTCATGCATTCCGGCACAGCTTCCATTTTGTCGCGGTCTTCTTTGAAGCGTTGTGGCAGCGGTGGCATGGTTTCGGCATAGCCAATTAACGTTTCAAGTTTTTCTTCGCGCGACATGCTGGCGAAGTCGTCAACAATTTCCTGGAGTTTGGGAGGTAAAGGCATAAATTCCAATCGTAGGGACAGGCAGCTCGCGAAGCACGCAAAGCGAGCCTGTCCCTATGGCAAAATTATTTTTCAATCGGTGCATCTACCAGGTTGCCCCATTCGGTCCAGGAACCATCATAGTTCTTGACCTTGGGATAGCCCAGCAGATACTTCAATACAAACCAGGTCAGCGAAGAACGCTCGCCGATACGGCAATAGGCAATGACCTCTTCGTCCGCTTTAATATCTTTGCCTTCGTACAACGCGCGCAGCTCCTCGGGAGTCTTGAAGGTAGCATCCGCTTCGTTGACGGCTTGCGCCCACGGAATGTTGACCGCCCCAGGAATGTGACCGCCGCGCGTCGCTCCCTCCTGCGGATAGTTCGGCATCGAGATCAATTCGCCGGAATACTCCTTCGGGGAGCGAACGTCGACAAGTGGCTTCTTCGACTTGGACTGCTTCAACACTTCGTCGCGGAAGGCGCGGATGGATTTGTCCGCTCTCTTCGCACGATACTTTGTTTCGGGATAAGTGGGGACTTCCTTCACAAGGGGTCGGTTCTCCTTCTCCCATTTAAGACGCCCGCCGTTCATGATCCTGACATTATTGTGCCCGTAATACTGGAACAGCCACAAAGCATAACAGGCAAACCAGTTGGACTTATCGCCATAAAACACGACCGTGGTATCGTTCTTAATTCCCAGCTTGGAGGCGACCTCTTCAAATTTTTCTTTCGTCAAGAAATCGCGGCGCAGGGGATGCTGTAATGTGCTGAACCAATCCACCTGGACCGCGCCAGGAATATGCCCCACTGCGTAGAGCAACGGATCTTCATCTGATTCGATAATGCGGATATCCGGGTCGTTCAAGTGCTCGGCGACCCATTCGGTTTCGACAACATATTCGGGATGGACGTACGACATAACGGGGTTCCTTTTCACTGTTATTTGTAAATCATCTTCTATTCGTTGCGATCGCAAACAAAAAGACAGTAGACATTCCTGTGCACCGGATGATTGTGCGCGGGGATCGTTCCACTGTCCTGCAAAGCTCCCCGATGGGGAGTCATTGAATGCTTACGAGTAAAGTTCCCAGGCGGTGGTTACGAGCCCCGCCATAGACACAAGCAATAGTTAAGGCAACTCATAGAATGATGATGGGCGCAATTTTACAAATCTTACTGCTTCTGTCAAGTTAAAAATTCATGGTCAAGGGGCCAGGGTAACTCGATTTTTCCCGCTTTTCTTGGATGTAATCAGTGCCTGTTCGGCAGCTTCCAGCAATTCGCTGGCACTGTTTCCATGCCTGGGATAACAAGCGACCCCAATGGATACAGTGGTAGGGTAGAGCCATTCTGCCGAGGCCGTTTGCACAGCGGTGCGGAGTCTCTCTGCCACGGCGATCGCATGCTCTACAGTGGTATCCGGCAGGATGACAATGAATTCGTCGCCCATCCGCCAGCGGCCCAGAAAATCCTCCGGGCGCAGCACACTGCCGAGGGTCACACTTAATTTGCGAATGACATCATCGCCGGCTTCATATCCCTTGTTGTTGTAGCGTTTGAGCTCGTCGCCATCGATCAAGCATAAAGAAAGCGGAGATTGCGCCAACATCGCTTGAGTCAGAGCAAGATCCAGTTTGCGCTGAATGGCAAGCATGTTCGGTGATTTGCTGACCGGGTCCGTGTATGCCAGCCGGAACGTGTATTGCAGTGTTCCGCCCAATGTTTCGATGCGCTTTGCCATCAAATCGATGGCGCGTAACGTTGCCGCATCTTCCTGTGACGTATCGGCCTGAAAGACCTGGAATGGGCTTTCCGCACTGGTCAGTTCGAGCTTCTCGTTGAGATTCTTCCAGACGACCGATGGATGCAAAGGCGCTCCACCTGGAAAGTGAATCAGCGCCATACGTACAACGGGCATGGTCAGCTCTAATTGCCGGGCTTCCCCATTGAGACGGTCGAACAATTTTTGAGCAGTTCGGCGGTGTGCTTCGTGTGAGTCCCCGATGAGCGCGGCAACGAATCCATCTCCGGAGATGCGGTACACCATCGTATTGGACTCGTCTTTAATGGCGATGCCCATCCAGCGCAGGATACTATCGCCATAGTCAAAGCCTTTTGTATGGTTGATATCGCGCAGCTGGTAGACGTCTATGACGATGAGTGACAGCGGAGCCAGTGACTCATTCCCGAAATTTTCGTCCAGCGATCTTGAGAAACTGACCAGGTTGTTGCAACCCGTCAAAAGATCCACGCGGAAGAACAAGTTTGGTGTCTCAAAATCTTTCATATTACCCTCCCTGCACAGTTTTACCAGCGATTTTCCTATTCGCTGACCCATCCCTCTCGAGGCCCCTCGTTTGCATCACGCTTTAGGCAAATACCCGGTTTCTATGGCAATCTCGGATCTTGAACTTTCCTATCTTACATGCAAAGAAAAATTTTTTCAATGGGTCAATGGATGGAATGGATAAAGAAAAACCCGCCGGAAGCGGGACATAAATAGGGAAGGCTCACATTCATTTTTGTGAGGCCGCTTCCTTGCGCGCCCTGAGCCAGCCGTTCAAGCTGAACTTCACCACCCGCTCCTGTCCCGCAAACAATTTCTTGATGTTCGGTCGCAACGCCCAAAGCAAAAGGAGTTCAGCGAGGATGCCATACCAGATGTAAACGGGATTTTGATAGCCCAGCGAAATTTGGATGGCAAAAACAATCGTCACCACTAAACCGATGATCATTGTCGTTACAGAAGCGATTCCCAGAGTAAACCACACCAGCGCGCCCGCCGCGAACACAATGGGGAACATCCAAGGCCATAAGCCCATCGCGCCACCTAAAGCAGGAGCTCCGCCGGCGCCGCCGTGAAAGCGGAGTTTGCCATCAGCGTCGCGGTTGATTAAAAACAGGGAATAGTTGTGCCCGATGATGGCCGCCAGCGGTGTAAGCACATGAAAGAGGGTGCCGTCCGGAACGAGCCAGCGTGCGACCCAAACAGAAGCTGCTCCTTTCAGAATATCGAGAATGGCGGTCAGCAAGCCGGCGCCAAAACCTGCGGCACGTACGGCATTTGTGCCCCCCGTCCGTCCACTTTCCACCTGTCGAATATCCTTACCGGTCTTGAGCTTGACGATGACCAAGCCAAACGGGACGGAACCAAGAATATACCCGATGATCACAGCTCCAATCCCAATCAGGATCTGCATAAAGTTTCTCCTCGTGCGTGGTGTACTCGTACCGTTCGTTCTCGAAATGATTATACTGTCAGGACAAAAAACGAATTGTTGGCTAACATTGGAGTGGCACTGGTGCTCGGACAACCTAAAAAGGATGGTAATTTATTCGATTTGTCGGCTGAATTATCCTCCAACTTAATCTTATTGGAGTACCAATGAAAACACGAGAGACTTCATATGGTTTCACTTATCCAGCAGCAATAAATTGACTTCCGTTGCCTGACCGTTTTCGATCCAGAAGCCGCGCGCTATCCACGGTCCGTTTGGGCGGGACCAGATGATGTGGACGACCTCGTAGGCCGCCTCCGTGATGTCTGTTCTAGAGACTATTTCCGGCCCCGCGGGATGGGAGTGGAAGATCCCAAGCAAGTCCAGCCCGTGCGACTCGATCCACTCGAATGCCTCGAGCTGTTCGTAGGGATCCATTACGAACCGTACAGGACTTTGCGCCTGGTTCCGTATGAGAATCACCTTGTCTACGCCATCGTTCTTTCCTGCCAGCAAGCCACATGCCTCGAGCGGCGCCTGCTCTTCGACATGGCGTTTCATCTCGTTGATTTTGCTTTGAGGGATTGTTAATGAGGCGATCATTTCAGCGAAGGAAGGCAGCCAATCCCCAGCACAATGCTGTGGCAACGACCGGCTCGATGGCGGCGCGTCGGGCGGGCTGGTCTTCGCCCAGGTTGACTGCCAGGTTCGTCAAGCCATACAGGGGACCCACGAGCATCAATCCAAACTGGATGGGAGAGAGCGGCCAATAATGCAGCCCTGAGGCGATCTGTACACACACAAAGCCTATCCCTACCGCCCAGGCATATTCCCAGCGGCCGCTGAAACGCAGATGCAAAATCCGCAGGCTGGCAAGCGTGGCGGCGAAAAACAGGGCGGGGATCAGTAGATAGAGGCGTGCACCGCTATAGCGCACGGCAACGGCAAGAATAAAGAACAGCGTATACGAGATGGCGGTCAGCCCGGCAACAGCGGTCGCGTATTGAGGCGCACCGGCATCCACGACGATGTATTCGGCGAGAAAGACGAAAAACAGGAAGGCTCCTCCGAGAGCAAAGCCAACCCACCAGGGATAGCCATCGGGCAAAATGGAAAGCGGCACCCAAACTACAAAGGTCGTCAACGTAGGCAGAATCCACCATTGGAAGGTGGGGCGGCCCTGCAGGGACGGGTGACCGCGCAGCAGCCAATCCATGCCGGTAGCGGTGAGACCTGCTGTTAGCAGGCTCATGGCGGTCGCCAGATTCAAGGGCAGCAGAAGGAAAAATCCAGGCAATTGCACTTCCAGGTTGAAATCTGGGCTCTGAATCAAGCGCGACAAGGCAAATGCCAATAAAACTGTGGAGGTTAAGATGCCTACCCGGTTTGAATCCGGCAGATATTTCTGCTCATCCATGGCTGGATTGTACCTGTCTCAAGGAGCGATGCCAAGCCGGTCTCTATGGTAGAATCAAGTGATTATGTACGCACAAAAGCTTGAAACCCTTCCGCCGCCGCCCGGTGTGTTCGGGTCGCTCAAGGCGGGGTTTGACGTTGTTTCCAGCAATATTTTGCTCATCCTGATGCCCCTGGCTCTCGACTTATTCCTGTGGCTGGGACCACGCCTGAGTGTGAGCAAAGTCCTGGGTCCGCTGTACACTCTGCTCTTCGAGCAGGCTAAACGCGGGCTGGCAGCGCCGGAGGACGTAAAGCGACTGGCGGCATTTCAGGATGTGTTCAGCGAAGGATTCAAGCGCTTCAACCTGCTCAGTCTGATTACCCGGTTACAAACCTTTCCGGTGGGCATTTCCAGCCTGGTTGCAAAGACCATGCCCGTGGATAGTCCAATGGGCAGCGATACAGTCATTCAGATTCCCTCCTTACTGGCGGTCCTCGGGGCGATGTTTCTCCTGATTGTCGCAGGCTGGATTATGGGAGGCTTGTACTTCCACTGGGTGTCGAATATTGTTCTAGCCGGCAGCGAGGCAAGAATCAGTCCAATGTATGCCGTCTTGCAAACCCTGATTCTATCCGTGATCTGGTTTCTGGCGCTGGCGATCTTATCCGTTCCGGTCATGCTGCTCATGACCGTGTTGACTTTTATCAGCCCGGCGCTGGCGAGCGGTGCATTGTTTGTGATGCTGCTCCTATCCTTCTGGTTGATCGTGCCTTTGTTTTTCACCCCGCATGGAATTTTTGTGCGCGGACAGAATGCCATTCATTCCATCCTTACCAGCTTTAAGATGGCACGTTTCACGCTTCCGACCAGCAGCATGTTCATCTTCAGCTCATTTATCCTTTCAACGGGCCTGAATTATTTGTGGAGCATTCCCAAGAGCAATTCCTGGATGACCCTGGTTGGGATCGGCGGTCATGCGTTTATCACCACTGCCTTATTGGCAGCGAGTTTTGTATATTACCGGGATATGAATATCTGGTTGCAAAAGGTATTTGAAGAGCTGCAACAAAAGAAAAACGTTCCCGGACGAATAATTTAGTACTCCTACAATTTTAGGTTGTCCGAGTACAAGTGATTTTCACCTTACTACCTCTCCTGAGTCCCACGGGGATGCTACGCGAGGAGAGGGAACACTTTGGAGGTTTTTGTGGCAACAAAAGACACGACGATTAACTATGATGTAAGTTCCATTCAGGCGCTCGAGGGCATCGAGCATGTGCGCAAGCGCCCGGGTATGTACGTGGGCGGCACGGATATCAAAGCCCTGCATCACCTTGTCTATGAAGTTGTAGATAACGCCATCGATGAAGCGCTGGCTGGATTTTGTACGAATATCGACATCATCATTCATGCCGATAGCAGCGTGACCGTGGAAGATAACGGGCGCGGTATCCCGGTCGGCCCGCATCCCAGCAAGAAGGATGCAAATGGCAAGCCGATGGAAACTGTCGACGTCGTCATGACCGTGATCGGCGCCGGTGGTAAGTTTGGCGGTGGTGGTTATAAAGTTTCCGGTGGTTTGCACGGTGTGGGCGTCAGTGCGGTGAATGCGCTTTCCGAGTGGATGACGACGGAGGTCAAGCGCGACGGCAAGCACTGGCAGCAAACTTATAAGCGCGGTGTGCCGCAAGGAAAAATCGAGCAGATCGGTAAGGTCAAAGACGAGACCGGCACCAAGCAGACCTTCAAATTCGATAAACAGATTTTCACCGAAGATATTGATTACCGCTTCGATACGCTGGTGCAGCGCTTCCGTGAAATGGCGTTTGTGACCCGTGGCGTGCGCATTCGTTTTGTGGACGAGCGCAACGACCGTGAGATGACGTTCTATTTCGAAGGCGGACTGACTTCTTTCGTTCGCTATTTGAACCGTAACCGTGAGAATTTGCACCCGGTTGTGCATGTGGAAAAGGATATCGATGCAATCGGCATCGAAGCCGCCATTCAATACACGGATGCGTATACCGAGTCGGTCTATTCGTTCGCGAACACGATCAAGACCATTGATGGCGGCACGCATCTGACCGGTTTGCGCTCTGCTATCACTCGTGTGATCAATGATTATGCCCGCAAAAACGGCTTGCTCAAAGACGCGGACCCGCCTTTCTCAGGTGATGACACACGCGAAGGATTGACCGCCATCGTTTCGGTCAAACACCCAAACCCGCAATTTGAATCGCAGACCAAGGTTAAGTTGATGAACCCCGAGGCGCAGACCTACGTCACACAGGTGGTGGGTGAGGCGTTTCGCACATTCCTGGAGGAAAACCCTCAAGCGGCAAAGACGATCATTGCCAAGTGTCTCACGTCTGCTCGTGCGCGTGACGCAGCGAAAAAGGCACGCGATCTCGTCATCCGCAAGTCGGCGCTCGAGTCGCTGACCTTACCCGGAAAGCTGGCAGACTGTTCCGAGCGCGATTCGTCCAAGACAGAGCTGTATATTGTGGAAGGTGACTCGGCGGGTGGCTCCGCCAAGCAGGGACGTGACCGGCATTTCCAGGCGATCCTGCCTCTGCGTGGAAAGATCCTCAATACCGAGCGGGCCCGTCTTGACAAAATACTGGGTAACAACGAAGTGCGCGCCCTCATCTCTGCTCTGGGTACCGGAATTGGCGATAACTTTGATGTAGAAGGGCTGCGCTATGGTCGCATCATCATTATGACCGATGCAGACGTGGATGGCAGTCACATTCGCACGCTGTTGCTGACGTTCTTCTTCCGTTATATGCCCAAGTTGATCGAAGATGGACATCTGTATATTGCCCAGCCGCCGCTCTATCGCGTGGCATATAAGAATCAAGTCAAGTATGTGTATACCGATAAAGAGAAGGACAAGGTGATCAAAGAGCTCGGCGAAAAAGTGAACTTGCAGCGCTATAAGGGTTTGGGTGAAATGAATCCGACCCAGCTCTGGGAAACGACGATGAACCCCGAGAACAGGACCCTGCTCCTTGTCACAGTGGACGATGCGGCTGAGTCCGACCGCACTTTTGACATGTTGATGGGTGACGCCGTCGATCCCAGGCGCAAGTTCATTCAAACGCACGCCAAAGCAGTTCGCAACCTCGATATTTAATTAGGAAACCTGAGCGTCCCGCAGGCAATTCGCTTGCGGGACGTTTCCTTTTAATTATTGGGCCTTGCTTCTTTGTTATGCAACTACCATAGTTTGTGAGGGGATATGTAGAGTAAAATTCCTTAAGGTTCAACTTCACTGGAAGTTTTCGCATGATGATTCCAAGCAATCGCTTCAACACAGTAGTCGGCACAGTTACCCAATCTCTCGTTCTGTTCTATCAGGCGGTGGCGGTACTCGTCTTTACTGCGTCTCTTTTCTCAGCCTATGCCTGGTTGAAGAATCCGTTTATTGGTGGGTTCTTCGAGCAGACGATGGTACTCAACGAATCGGTGACGCGCGAACCCGGCCAGCAATGGGCGCTTCAGGAAAAAGGGTTTCGGTTGGGCGATCGGCTGACCACTGTCGGCGGTCAACCGATCGCCAGCGCAGAAGACTTACGCAAGGTGCTGGAATACTTCCGCGTGGGGGATAGGGTGCATGTGGTGATGCATTCCCCGGATGGCGAGCTTAAAGAAGCAGATATCAAGCTGCAATCCCTTTCCACAGTCGATCAAATCTCTTATTATGTCATCCCGGCTTTTCTAAGTCTCGTTTTTCTTGTGATCAGCCTGTGGATCTTTGGCTTGCGGCGCACGGAACCGGCCGGGCGGACG
>DATHUN010000457.1:0-4193 GCA_035462205.1 Anaerolineales bacterium | reverse complement strand
CGATGCTCTCGGCATTCGAACCTGTGACAACAATGACGGGAGATAGCCCGGCTTCCAATGCCCTCTTTGCCACCGCGTGTACAAATGGTGCACCGCGCCAATCGAGCAGTTGTTTTACCTGCCCGTAACGAGTCGATTCCCCTGCAGCGAGAATAATGCCCGCAATCCGTTCGTGCACGGCATAAATCTTCTTTTCTTTCATGCTGGAGACAATGACTGAATCATAGGCTGATAACAATGGCTGAACCATTCCGTTTGCCCTCGACTGCAGCTCTTCCGTATCCGCTTGGTTAAGCAAGATCGTTCGACGAGCTTCGGTGGGAATATTCTTCAATGCTCCTTGTGAATATGTCAATACTCGAAGTAACGCTGCAGCCGTGATAATTTCTCCGATCTCTAAACCACTGATGCCGGAAAAGATTTCGGGCCGGTGCACGGACTCTTCGTTCAACGGTTTGCCCAACCCGGCGAGTCCCACCACTTGCACAACCTGTTCGACAAAATTCGGAATCGGTGGCTCATGCTCTAACCATGCTTTCAACGGTTTTTGTCGCGATCCATCCGCCTCGATCAATAAGGGAATCGCGTGATACCCGCAAAATTGATAAAGCCAGTTCAGCAGATCTTCATTAACTGGCTTGCTTCGATCGCCATCGAGTTCTCCTGTGACGAGGAGGATGCCACGAAGTCCACGTTCTAATTCCTCCAGCGGCGCGACACTTTCTGTCATAATGTGATGATCTGCTTCACGAAACTCCCAAGCGCCAAGATGAGATGTGGCGGTGACGATTACGGGCGACGGTAGTTGTCTTGCCAATTGAAATAGCGAAGTCGTTTTCCCACCTGCGCCAATAAATGCAATGCATGGTGACATTTGCACGCGCAATGCTTGAACAAGTGTAAGATTCATGTTTGCGATTATACATCTTTCAACGGATGCCCTTTTACAAGGTAAGGTATAATTGCTTCGCCGTATACAAAACGGTAACATCTGCACCAAGGCAAAGTGATGGTAAACGACCTCCTAATTTCCACAGAATACTGGACAGACATCCAGATAACCCGCCAAGACGTAGAATTTCTCCATAACTATTTGTTTGAGCATGAGACTCCTTTAACAGCTCGTGAACTCGTTTCTGTCTTCATCGAAGAACGAATTCGCGTGGAACAAGATGCCCTTCGAAAGCGTCGCGAGTCGGGTGGCAAAACCTATTTTCCGAAAGAAACATTTCAAGTTGGGGATGATGTCATTTTCCCCGCGTTGGGTTGGCAACATGGCAAAGTCACGGCAGTACGCCCTGCTGTTAACCCTGAGATCGGTGTGTTCGATGTTATCACCGTTTACCTGGATGGTGATTCACAGAGGCTCTTCGCCTCGAACCTTCAGGATCACGTTCTGAACGATCAGCCTCCGACCGAGCAAGAAAACGAGTCGAATGCTGAAGAAATTCTTCGTACGTATGGAAACGCGCTGGAAAAGAAGATCGAAGCCGCGTTCCAGGCAGATGATGAGATCGTCCGCATTGCGGGTCGCTGGTTCCCACGCGCCCTGCTGATAGATGTTAACGTAGGGCATCTAAATTTAGCGGAAGCAGTTTTGGACATGGCGGGAGGCGAACCGCTTCCTACCTCAGCGTTACTGAGAGATGTGTCACTTCCCGAAGGCGTCAATCCCAAGCTGGCAGAGTTCTCCTTGAATTATGCTCTGCAGGATGATGACCGCTTTGATGAGGTGGGCCCGGCAGGGCAGGTGCTGTGGTGTTTGCGCCGGCTGGAGCCGCAGGAGGTCCGAGAGGTTCCACTCTACTTGGAATATTCTCCAATTCCCTATAATCGAGACGATCTTGATCCCCAAATGCTGGACCTGGAAGCACAGTTGGATGATGAGTTGAGCGATATCGACCTCAGTCCAAATCCAAATTTGAAGGAAGTCACTATTTCGCTGATATTCCCGCATTTACGAGCGGGCACGTTGCCGCTTTCCGCGCGGGTGCGCTCACTATTCCCCACTGCCTACGAATCACCGCGTGTGCGCTTTACGCTTGTGGACGGGAAGACGAAAAAGCGAATGCCTGGTTGGGTCGTGCGGGAGCATGGGTATGTCTATGGCTTACGGGAGTGGTACAAGGCGAATGAGCTGATGCCCGGTAGCTTAGTGCGCATTCAGCGCGGCACCCAGCCCGGGGAAGTGATTATTGAAGCGAAAACCTACCGTGCCACGAAAGATTGGGTCCGCACCGTGATTGTGGGTGCCGATGGTGGGATCGTGTTTGCGATGTTGAAGCAACCTATTTCTGCGGAATTCAACGACCGTATGGCGTTCGCGATTCCATCTTTGAGTGCAGTGGATCAACTCTGGCTGCAGAATAATCAGCGGCCGTTTGAAAAGCTGGTCGCCGATATGATCCGCGAGATGTCTAAGCTGACGCCGCAAGGTCATGTGCACGCCCAGGAACTATACTCAGCCGTCAATATTGTCCGGCGTGTGCCCCCTGCTCCGTTGTTTGCGCTGCTTGCGACCCAGCCAGGGTTCGTCCTTGTGGGTGATCTGCACTTTCGCCTGGGTGAATTGGAGGCGTAATGGTTGAAGGAAAACGTTTCAGTATCGTCAAACCGACAGTGAATACTCCCTTTCACATTGATTTCGAGTGGTGGAAGAAAAATGAGCGTGACTGGCACGTATATTTGCGATCGCTTCTGTGCCCCGAGCACCAGGAGGCATTTTCCAACGTGGAGGAGGGTCAAACCATTGATTGGGTGGACCCAGTCACAGCCGAGGTCAAGCCAGTGGAGGGCATCCAGAATGCCCTCATGACTCACTGTGTCAAACAGCCCGATTTCCTTACCGGACAGACTGCTTTAGTGGAAGCCGTCTTTCGTCTGTTCCTGACGAATGGAAATGCCCCGATGAGTTCCACCGATATGGGTGCCAGGCTCAACCGTCCGGCCCAGACGATTTTGCGGACCCTAGCTGGTCCGCGGGTTTACAAAGGCATTCGGCCCTACACCGCGTAAAAGATAAATGTGGGGAAAAACATAGGATATAAGAGCTAGCGCATCGGTGCGGGGATAGATTTGCTTCCTTTGCTCGGACGGTATACAATTAGGTTATCAGCCCCTGTAGCTCAATGGACAGAGCACCAGCCTTCTAAGCTGTTGGTTGTGGGTTCGAGTCCCGCCAGGGGCGCTGATGAGGTAGAGCCAATTGCTTTCAAATTACAAGTATCTAGGCGACTAAGTGAGGAGTATGTTGTATGCCTACCATAATCCGAAGATCATTTCCGAGTGTTGTCGAGCCTCGAAGAGAAGTTTTTGTCACAACCACCTGGCATGTACATTCCAATGTATGGATACCACCGACCGATGTCTATGAGACAGAAGATCATCTGATCGCGAAAGTGGAAATCGCCGGGATGCGGGAGGAGGATTTCGAGGTATCGGTGGAAGACCAGATTTTGATGATTCGCGGATTCCGTCCGGACGTCAATGAACGGCGTGCCTATCATCAGATGGAGATCCGCTTCGTTAAGTTGGAAATTAAGATTGGCCTACCGGTTAGCGTTGACTTGGATCAAGCGACCGCTGAATACAAAGACGGCTTCCTAACCGTTACATTCCCAAAGAAACGTGCAACACAAATCGAGATGGATTAAACATCATGCCTGCATCACGCTGGCAAACCAGCTTCCGCGATCTTCTACAATGGAGCGATGACGAGGAGAATGAGCTATTTTCCATGATGATTCCCTCTATGTTTTCAAAATCCCAAAAATCAGATTCAACCTTAACTGAAACCGACCCGCTACAGACGGCGAACGGGTCGAAATACCCGGATGTGTTACCGATCCTGCCACTGCGCGGGGTAGTAGTGTATCCGCAAACTGCGGTCCCTCTCACGGTTGGACAGCCGCGTTCCATCCGCCTTGTGGATGACGTGGTCGGTGGCGATAAGCTGGTCGGATTGGTCGCGAGCACAAATGCAGAGCTTGAATCGCCGGGGCCAAACGACTTGTACAAAGTTGGCACGATCGCAATAGTTCATCGTCTATTACGTGCTCCCGATGGGACAATCCGCTTGCTCGTGCAAGGCATGGATCGCTTCCGCCTGGGTGAGTTCGTCGAACAAGAGCCATATCTAAAAGCGCGGATCGAACTGGCACCAGAGGTCATTGAGGAGGGTTTGGAGATCGACG
>DATHUN010000456.1:0-2701 GCA_035462205.1 Anaerolineales bacterium | reverse complement strand
AGGCAAATCTCTCCTCCGGCTTTTTCGCTAATGCCTTGAGAATTGCCTCAGCCGCGCAATCGGGCATCTTCACGTATATGCGCGGGTCGGGCGGCTGCTCCTCGAGGTGGGAGCGGATCATTGCCCAGGTGTTGTTGCGCTCAAAAGGCTTATGACCGGTCAGCATCTGGTAGGTCATGACGGCAAAGCTATACTGATCGGTACGGCTGTCCAGTTCCGTGATGCCATGGATTTGTTCCGGGGATATATAGTCCATGGTGCCAAGCACATCTCCACTGGCAGTGAGCATCGTATTCTCTGTGACGAAACGGGCAATGCCGAAATCCATCAAGATGGCGCGCTGGCTGCGTCCGGAGGTCATCGTGGTGATGGGCTCGACAATCACATTCGATGGTTTAATATCACGGTGAATGACTCCCTGTGCATGGGCGTAGTCGAGGGCGGAGGCAACATCCTCGAGCAGAGGTAGACCTTCCGGCAGGGAAAGCCGCCCATTTTTCTCCAACAGCTGTGCCAGCGTCTCGCCCGTCAGGTATTCCATCACAATGAAGGGAAGTCCCTCCTGTTCGCCATAGTCATGAATGGTAATGATATTGGGGTGCCGCAGCTGCGCCATCGTTTTGGCTTCGCGGGCAAAACGCTTGTTGAAATTGGGCTCGTTCTTAAAATGCGCGGACAGAACCTTGATGGCAACCGTACGGTTGAGATTTGGGTGACGCGCTTTGTATACTTCTCCCATGCCGCCGCGGGAAATGAGCTCCAGTCCCTCATAGCCACCGACGGTTGATACATTGTATGATGGTGATTGGGCGGCTCTCTCCATTTTTTCGTTGCGACTCTGGATCTCGTCAATGTCAATATCCATTCCGTAGAGTTTGCGGTTGATGAAGCGCCGTAAAAATCTTCGGGTAGGTTGAAAGATGCTGGAGACTACAATCGTGGAAATCACGACTGCGATCGTGGGCGGGTTATCCTGTTTGGTAATTGCGCGATAGGCAGCCTGCAAGCCGAATAAAAGAATCCCAAAGACCGCTGCCAGCACAACTGTTACCGATCCATAAATAATGGAACGATTGATCACAAGCTCAATATCGTAGAGACGATATTTGAGAATCGAAAAGACAACTGCAACAGGAACTGTAAACTGCGCAAGGACCGAAAGTGTTTGTGTGAACATATCCACAAGCAGGTACGTTTCGGCAGAAGGCTTTGTTAATTCGAAAAAATTCAGGAACAGATTCACGCCAATTCCGGTCAGAATACCAACCGCGATGCCGAACACGATCCATTTCAGTTGCTGGCGTTTGGTGGGACTATCCGTGGTACGGTAGCGATAGATTTGCGCGTAAATCCCTGTGCTCAATACTGCCAGCAGGGAAAGAAGATAGCGCAGCGTTGCCATACCGCCCCGCTCGAAAAGGTTGAATGGGAACGCATGCCAGAAGACCGAAAGCATCAGCCAGACGAACCAAACGGCCGCCACATACAACATCCAGCGCTTTTGGATCTTTCCATCGGGGAAGAGATAGCAGGAGAGCGGCAGGCCCATCAGCACCATGGCAATCACGAACCGCACGGGGATCTCGAAGCTGGGGATTGCTGCCATGCGCTGCAGCGGACCGAACGCGTTCGCGCCCTGACCGATCAATGTAAACGCTACGAGCAGCGCCAGCCATTCATTAGATCTGTTCCAGGCTATGATCACCCCTGCCACCGCAAACGCAATTGCCAGCAAGACCACCAGCACGGTTTGATAGGCGGCATAGAATGTTGTACTCAGCCCAAGTCCCCGCAGCGCGGAAAGGGTCGCCGCATCGATATTCTCAATATAACCTTGGAAGTAAAGTGGAACCCCCATGCTGAAAAAGATCACGGTCGCAAAAGACAGGATAGCAAACATGCCTCTCGCGACCGAAAGGTTGGCACCGTTTAAACGCAGACTCGTCGCGGTTTGGGATGTTGGCGACATACGGATAAGATTCCTTGTCTCCTTTGATGGAGTTTCAAAACAATCTTTGCAAGGCTGATCAACTTATTCTTGACATTGGAATTATTCTCTCGTTACCGGGCGAAGTTTCTCAAAGCGTTATTAAACCCCCTAATGCGACATACCGCAAGGTGACATTTTGAGGAGCAATCCCAGCGGTCCACTTACGCAATTATGAAGCTCGGCACAACTCGCTTACAAACTGCCCCACAGACTCAAATCGTTCCTCCGGTTTTTTTGCCAGCGCTCGGAGGAGGGCTTCGGCGACAACATCCGGCATGGGGACAAGCAGTCGTGGGTCGGGAGGCGGTTCCTCCAGGTGCGAGCGGATCATCGCCCAGGTATTGTTGCGCTCAAACAGTTTACGGCCCGTCAAAATCTGATATGTCATGACTGCAAAGCTGTACTGGTCCGTGCGGCTGTCCAATTCTGTGCTGCCATGAATTTGTTCGGGAGAAATGTAATCGGCGGTGCCCAGCAAATCGCCACTCGCGGTGAGTGTGCTGTTCTCATCGACAAAACGGGCGATCCCGAAGTCCATCAAGATCGCACGATCCGAGCGTCCATTGGTGGCTGTGTTCATCGGCTCGACAATCACATTCGATGGCTTGATATCGCGGTGAATGACTCCCTGCCCATGGGCGTAGTCGAGGGCGGAAGCCACATCCTGGAGTAAAGGCAGGCTTTCCTCCAGCGAAAGCCGGTTATGAGCTT
>DATHUN010000455.1:0-2288 GCA_035462205.1 Anaerolineales bacterium | reverse complement strand
CGAGCTGGCCTTCACGCTCGAGCAGCTTCACGCCTGCCCAGGATTCGGCATACAACTGACGGGTGCGTTCGATCTGAAATTTCATGAATTGACGCCAGTTATGCGTCATATGGCCATCGGCGATATCTGATTCTTGGATTCCGTAATATACAAGTTCTTCACGGGGCAGGTACAGCCGCCCGTTTCGATAGTCTTCGCCTACATCACGCAGAATGTTGGTCATCTGCAGCGCTACGCCAAGTTTGATCGCGTACGGTACGGCTTCATTCGTATGGAACCCGACGATGTACATGCTCATCAATCCCACCGTAGAGGCGACGCCATAACAATATGTAGCAAGCTCCTCAAACGTCTGATAGCGGGATTGCGAAAGGTCACGGGCAACGCCGTCGATCAACTGCAACGCGTAGTGGCGTGGGATATGGTAGCGGCTGAGCGTATCTGACCATGCGGCAGCGATCAGATCGTCATCTGCGAACGAGGCAGTTTTTACCATTGTGCGCCAGTAGTCCAATTGCGCCTCACGCTGCCCGTCGGCGGATTCGTCCACAATGTCGTCCACTGTCCGGCAAAAGGCATACAGGGCACGGACCGAGGCGCGCTTCTCCTCTGGCAGGAGTCCAGATGCGAAATGGAAGGACTTGCTATGCCCGGCCGTAATCTTTTCTGCCTCTTTATAAGCTTTTTGAAGCGAAATATCCCCTGCCCAGTAGGAAAAGAAGGGCCGAGTATGCGGATGCGGAACGTTTCCCGCCATAGCGAGGAGTTGATTTTCCCAATTGGCTTGTATTTGCATGGTGAACCTCCAAAATTGCTGTTCGCCATATTGTACAGAGATTACTATTTTTGTCAAGGTTTTGTAAATATATTTTAAAAACCTTGACAATACATGAACAATCCGTATAATGCATACTATTCTGTTGGCTGGATGCTTTTGCCAACAAATAGGAGAACCCATGAAACAAACCGCACTCGTAATCGGCGCCGGAATTGGTGGCATTGCTACCGCTGCCCGGCTTGCCAAAAACGGATATGACGTCACAGTCATTGAAAAAGAATCAACGCCCGGCGGACGCTGTAACCAGATCCTTCGCGACGGGCACCGCTTTGATATTGGACCAACGCTTTTTCTAATGCCTGAAATTTGGGAGGAGACCTTTGCCGCCCTTGGTGAAAAGATGAGCGATCACCTTGAACTCAAGCGTATTGACCCTACGTACAAGATTTACTTCGACGATGGCTTGCAGCTCGCGTTGACCTCCAACATCGGTGATATGCAAACCCAGCTCGAGAGAGTAGAAAAGACCGCCTTTACGGGTTTCCTCAACTACCTCGCCGAAGGAAGCAAGCACTACAAAATGTCCGTCGAGAAATTTGTGGGCCGCAATTTCTACAATATTTTCGAATATTTCTCTCTCGGAAACCTGCCCCTCTTATTCCAGTTGAAGGCACTGAAGAAACACTATGCCAATGCCAGCCGCTTTTTCAAGGATGATCGCCTCAAGGCGGCATTTACATTTCAAAATATGTACCTGGGATTAAGTCCTTACGAGGCGCCGGCGACCTATTCCCTGCTGCAATACACAGAGCTTGCCGAAGGTGTCTGGTATCCGATCGGAGGCATGTACGCAGGTATTCAGGCATTGACTTCAATTGCCGAAAAACTTGGCGTGAAGTTTTTCTATAACGCGCCGGTGAAGCAGTTGCAGGTTGAAGGTTCGAAGGTCAAAAGTGTTTTATTAGTGGACGGTCGTGAGTTCAAAGCCGATATCTTCGTGGGCAATGCAGACCTTCCTTATATCTACAAGGAATTACTTCCCAAGAGCAACGAAGCAGAGAAGCTCGATGCGAAGCTCTACACCTGCTCCACGATCATGTTTTACTGGGGTGTGGATAAGGAATATACACAGATCGCGCATCACAATGTATTCCTGGGTGGTGATTACAAAGCTTCGTTCGACCAGATCTTCAACGATCACACACTGCCCGAGATACCATCCTTCTATGTCCATGCGCCGGGGCGCACAGACTCCGGCGCCGCGCCTGAGGGACAGGAAACACTCTATGTGCTCGTCCCGGTTGGACATCTCGACCCGCGCTCCGAGCAGGATTGGGAGGCACTGATTAACCGCGCCCGCCTAACGGTATTGAGTCGTCTCGCCCAAGAGATGGGCGTGGATGACCTTCGAGAGCACATCAAGTTCGAGATCGTGTACCAGCCCAGTGTCTGGAAGGAACGATTCAACCTCGAAAAAGGCGCGGCGTTTGGCCTCAGCCATAACTTCTGG
>DATHUN010000454.1:0-3138 GCA_035462205.1 Anaerolineales bacterium | reverse complement strand
CGCAGGGACCGAGGATGCCATAGAAGAAATAGCCTCCGCAACAGGTGGCACAGCTTTGCGCTATGATACGACGGCTGGTCAATTCGTCTACAACTGGAAAACGCCAAGCACCGCGAATAAGTGTTATCGTGTAACGCTGACTACCAATGACCTGTCGACTATCATCGCCTACTTCAAACTCAAATAAAACAATCAAGGGGGTTACGGGGGAATACATAAACAATCTGCGCTGCCTTCGGGTGGCGCAGATTGGTTTAAGCCGTGTGGGTACACTTTCTCAATCCGTAATTGCCGTTTGAGAGGAGATTGCTTCATCGGCTTCGCCTCCTCGCAATGACATACTTTGCCTGGAACCGCAACGATAACGAAATTGTAAAGCGCCCTCCATCAGAATCAAAAATGCTATAATCATTCGAGTGCAATACCCAAAATTTTGTAGCGGTGGAAACGATCCAAGGATGAAGAATGTCTGAAAAGCTCTCCCGTGCTCCCAAGGTGTTGATCGTCAGTAACCAGCAGACGACCGGTCCGCTGTGGGTCTTTAGCTTGCAGCAGCAGCAGCTGAATGTGCTGCTCGAATCCGACCCCACGCAGACACCGCAGCGCTGTGAAGCCGAGTCGCCGGACCTGATCATTCTGGATATTAACTTCCCCGAAGCGGGCACCCTGGACCTGATCCGCAATCTGCGCAATGAGATGCTCACGCCGATCATGCTGCTCACTCCCGTCCGCTCGGAGGAGTATATGCTCGAGACGTATAAAGCCGGCGTGGACGAATGCATCCCGAAGCCGGTCAGCCCGTCGCTGTTCCAGGCCAAGGTCAAGGTCTGGCTGCGGCGCTTCGGCAGCGTTACCGCCGACAACCTGACCCCGGTCAAGGTCGGGACGCTGCAGCTCTTCCCGTCCGAGCGGATCGTCATGCTCAAGAACGGCGGCGCCGTCCAGCTGACCAACCTGGAGCTGCGGCTGCTCTACTATCTCATGAACCGCCCGGGACAGATCGTCACGATCGAAGAGCTCAACCAGAAGGTCTGGGGCTACACCGCCGAAGCGGACAACACCATGCTCAAGAATGTCGTCTACCGCCTGCGCCGCAAGATCGAAACGGACCCCGCCAACCCGCTCCTGATCCAGACCGTGGTGGGGGTGGGGTATAAGCTGGCAGGCGAATAACTCCCGACCAATACAACACGACTCCTCAAACAACGTTTGAGGAGTCTTCTTTTAAGCACACCAGGGGTCCCAAATACCGCTGACAAATGTCATATGGAGGGGCGACAAATGTCACCAAACTGGAAATCGAAAAAATCGACTTCGTTTTATGACGATTCTGGTTGTTTTCAGGCCGTAGTCTGCGACCCCAACGTCCCAATTTGAGACCCAATATTTTGTATTTGTAACTCTTTTGCGACCCCCCTTTTGTAACTATCAAACTTGCAATGTGTCATGATATCAACTTGCAGAGATGCAAGGAGCTTATTACCTTTTTGATCGGAGTTTATTCATGGACATTGCAATGAACAGCCAAATCCTGATCCTGATGAGCCTGTCGTTTTTTATGGCACTCAGCGCCCTGTTCGCCTATTCTTTTATCAAATCGATCGGATAGCGCCCAATCGAGCACCGATCGGCGCGTTCTTTTTGCAAGATCCATAGACCCGCAAAACAATCTCAGACCTGGTAACCCATAAAGGAGTGAAACCATGGAAGCGAAAAAATCTAAACAGTATTTGTACCTCAAACAGTTCATGAAGAGCCACAACATAGACCAGACGCAGCTGGCGATTATTTTTGGTTTTCTTGTGATCGCCACCCTGGCGAGCCTGTGGCTGCCCATGTACGTTGCGAGCATGATCCTCCAGGGCGTGTAGAACACAGGGAATTCATTTTACAGGAGCATCGAATCCACAATGCCGCTCGAACTTGTCAGCCCTGCCCTTCTTTTTATGAGCATGTCATTTTTTATGGCGCTCGGCGCCCTGCTGGTCTTTTCTACCCTTTAGTATCCCGTTCATCTCAAGAGATTATTCAATGCAAACACTCGTAACATCGCAGCGCGAAACCGATCAACAAACTGGTGTTCCTTTTTTCCCATTGCTCAGCGCGTAACCTCTTGTTAATTTTCTTTACCAACCCTGCGGGGGGCAACCACCGCTAAGGATGTCCAAGTCAACAACGTGGCAAATTTCACTCTTTCCCAAACTCGAAAATCTTTTTCTATCTCAATGAGGAGAACATTATGAAACTTAAATTTTTGAATGCATTTGTTATTGCACTCATGCTGTTCCAGGCCATAGCACCGATCGGGGCACTGGCTTACACCGCTGCCGACCAAACTGATTATGCTCCGGGTGCCGTCGTCACGATCAGTGGTGACAACAGCGACGGAGCCGGCTTTGCCGCCGGGGAGGCAATTCACGTCGAGGTCAGCGGACCGAACGGTTTCGCTGCTTCGTGCGACGCCACCGCCGACGACAACGCTGCCTGGTGGTGCCAGGTGACGCTGACCGCTGATGCTGCCGAGGGCAGTTACAGCTACCTGGCGACCAGCGCGACCTCCGGCGTGACCCAGAGCGGTGAGTTCACAGTCACGGCTCCCGCCACACCCGAACCGACGCAGGAACCCACGCAGGCGCCGACGGCTGAGCCAACCCAACCCCCAACTGCGGAACCGACTCAGCCGCCGACTGTTGAGCCCACCAGCCAGCCGACCACTGAACCCACGGCTTCTCCCACAGTAGAACTTTCTCCGACCGCACCTGCGGTCTTGACGCCGTTTATTACCAGCGACAAGGAAGATTATGCTCCAGGTGAAAAAGTAACGTTAACCAGCGGCAATTGGCAGCCGGGTGAATCGGTTCATCTTGTTGTCAACGATACTCTCGGTGACTCCTGGAGAATTTCGGTCGATGTTTCTGCCAATGGCACGGGTGGCTTTGTTTACCAATTCAACCTGCCGAACTGGTTTGTTGCGCAATATCATGTCTACGCTTATGGTGCAATTTCCGGTTCCGCTACCTGGGACTTCACCGATAGCCAGCCTGCTTCAGTAGCATTGACTCCAACTAGCGTTACTGTTGCTCCAGGAAGTGCTGCTTCTTATACTGAAGTTAAGATCACCAAAGGTGGAAATAGTAG
>DATHUN010000453.1:0-2890 GCA_035462205.1 Anaerolineales bacterium | reverse complement strand
TTCTCCCCGCCGGCGAACCCTGGCTCCGGTAGCACGTTGAGGCTCATCTAACCGTTATCTCGCTTTCGCCCGGCGAACGCGAAACTTTTTGTCTACTTTCCATATTCCACCTGCGTTCTTCAAACGCGCCAGTATCACGCCGGTATCCTTCGCCTCATCCTGATTCGCCTCATACTTGAGGATCGCGTATTCTTCCACTCGCGAGGGGACCACTTGATCAATATCGCTCTCCGCGCTTGATATCGGTACCGGGTCTGTGTCCCGTTCCGCCCAGTAAAGGACAAGATAGGCTTCATCAACCTCTTCGGGAAATGGACATTGCACAGCCGTGGGCAGGATGATTTCATTGCCCTCCGAGTCAATCGCCATACCGGCATTTACGAGGATACCTGTGGCAGCATCCTCTTCAGCCGAGACCTCCAAACCCGTGACGGTTCCATAACCATGCAGCATCCGGTTGTGAAGTTTCATTCTGTCATAAAAATAGCTGAACTCCTGCTGGAAATCTTCTACACCGAGCACCATGCCGTACGCATAGTTGTTCCGTTTTCGAAAAGGGATCTCGACTTGTTGGTTGTTCATCCTGGAATTTCTCCGTTGTTTTTTTCGACCATCGCAGCAGTGGCATTCCTAAAGCCCAATGAATGAACTTGTGATCCATGCCAGTTTTGCATGCGTCGGCTTGATAGGTGCCTCCATCCAGCAGGCGGAAATAGAGGTTGGGTCTGTTGTCCCTGGAAGAAGGGGCTCGAGGAGATGATTATTGCAGCCGGATCTCGCCATCGATCTTAAAGTTTAGATTCAAGCCTGGCACGGCGAGCGTTACACTTGCCGGAAACGTCTCATCCCCCTGGATGCGACCCTCTTCGATTGCTTTTCTCACCGCCTGTTCGATTTCGCGTTGCGAATTGACGCCCACAATCTTGAGGAATTTGCGGATGCTGAGGTTGAAGGTTTCTTCATCCATACGAAGCTCCTTTCTTGTCCCGGAATTGTAACTGGAATACGGATCGCCGGACATCCGCTCGCGGTGTTTATGTCGACGTTCATTCAGGGCAGAGCAGGAATGAATTTTAAAGTGAAATCCCAGGAACTGTGTTTTCCGTCCTTCGCTTGAACCTGCCATGCACCGGCAGGCGGTAGTGGATTCGTGGTATCAAATCTGGTTCTGTACTCGGCCAGTTTATTCGGATCGATGCCAAGCTCCTGTAACAACACGCCGATCGGTCCGCCATGCGACACCAAACCGATGGGACCGATTTCAGCTGCTTCCGCCATCGATCGATCGAATATGGCTTTCATGCGTCTTCGGACCTGGATTTCCGTCTCCGCCGGCACGCGCCATTCGGCGAGCCCCAGTTCTTCAGCGCAGAGAATGCGATTGATGGCAGAGACGATCTGTGCCGTTTTGGCAGCCCGTGCGAATGGACTGTGATACAGCTTGCGGACACCTTCAGATTTCAAAAATGCCGCCAGCGCCTGCGCCTCCTTCTCTCCCTTCGGCGTAAGGACCGGACCTGGAACGATATCGTACGGAATATCCTTGCGGCTCCAATCGGGGGTGGCATGCCTGATCAGAAAAATCTCCATCAATACCAAAACTCCCTATTCCCCTTCCCCCAAATCCCGCTTTTGGTATTTGGGGCTGTTTCGCTCCCGTGCTCTTCGGGAGAAGGCCGGGAAGGGGGCCAATTTCTTATCACACCTTCAGGTGCCCTGCTCACGGCATCATGCCTGTGAAGCGCTCTGACGAGGGTAGAAAGGGCTTGACCGCCTGATCGAAAATAGACATTGTCCCTGTGCGGGACTGCAGCCCGTTCATCTTCTCGGCAATATTTCATCGGTAATCGAGAGGTTCTGAAGGATTCAGATTTGATCTGAGAGTGTCGATGGCGATAATTGTAAGGAATGATATATCTCATAAACGAGGAAAAACAATGAAACACGTATCGAAGATCCCGTCATTTTTCATGTTCCCCATTATAGTGTTGTTAACCCATCTGGTAGCGTGGAAGGTGTTGAATCTCTATAGAATATTTCCGAACCTGGACATTCCTTTTCATTACGTCGGCGGCCTCTCTGTAGCCTATACGTCCGCCTCAATCCTCTCCTATTTGGAAAAAGAGAAAATAATAAACACGCTGAACAAGCCGGTATTGCTGATATTGATTTTTTCTCTGACCGCAACTGCCACCGTCTTTTGGGAATTTGCGGAATTCATCCTGGATCGACTGTTAGAGACAAATATTCAAATTAGTCTTGCGAATACGATGCAGGATCAGTTTATGGGAATCCTGGGCGGAATTACGCTGGTGTTCATCTGGTCCAGGAAGTTTGCCCAAATCACAGAAAGTTGGATATCAAGCTAAATCGATAATCCAAGGCTTACTACATCTCTCAGTTGACGTCATATCCAACGGGAACGGCTTCCGCGCGGATGCATCCCCACAGCGTAGCGAAGGGGACAACTCCTCCTCGCTCGCGGACGGTAACATCACCTCCTTGTGGGGCTCCCGCAGCGTGTTCATGTTCACTCCACCAAATATATCCTATCTTTTCACGGCTCTTATGCCGGATCGTCATTTTCTCCAAGGACGCTGGCTACTGGTGTCCTGATTTCCTGATGGTTGGATCCTAAGAACATGCCTCGAGCTTCATCCCAATCTTAAAGGAGACACCACCGCTTAAGTTGCATAGGGCGGAAAGGGAACGAATTGCTATCCCAAGAACAAATACAGGAGAAGCAGAGTGAATCTCTGTCTGCTTCTCCTGGGACTTCTAATCGGGCTATTCAATCTCGGATTGTTCTTTCCATGCCCCTTTTGAGCTTGGACTGGCAAAATGGTCCAAAGCCGTCGCAAGTTACATGACTATGAAAAGCCAGCGGCAG
>DATHUN010000452.1:0-15771 GCA_035462205.1 Anaerolineales bacterium | reverse complement strand
TCAGCTTCTCGATCGGCCAGATCACCTTAACTACGTTATGCTCAAGGTAATGAAGATCCTTGCCGTCACGCAAACGGGGATTGCTGACCACCATCAAGGTATCGGTGGTTTTCGGCAATTCCTCGATCTCTCCCACAATGGAAGGTTCTCCGGCAATATGGAGAATCACGGTGTACGCCATCTCCGCGCCTTTCTACAAATCATATATTTCGCAGCAAAATCTGGATTTTTAATTTTCCCAACGCAAGGATATCGCCATGGTTCAACGATTCCTCCACGTGCGGGTTAATACGTCGTCCGTTCACATAGGTGCCGTTGGATGAACCCAGGTCCATAACAAGTACACGGTCGGAATCGCGCTTGACAACAGCATGCAAGCGGGAAACACCCGAGGCATACGCCTGATAAGGAGTCAGATCAATATCGGGCATGATCGGCTGCCCTTCGCTCAAGCGTCCCAGAGTAAACTCATTGCGGGATGCAAGAGGCAATATCTTTCCGCTATCCATCAGGTGCAGGGAAATCCAGCTATTGGCCGGCGTAGTGGATGGATCGATGCGCGGCGATTTTTTGCCCCGCTCTTCAGCGATCTGCTCATCGGTGATCGCTTGGGTAACCAGGGTCTCTACGCCATCCAGCTGCGCCCCACACTCCGCGCAAAACATTGCGCCTGCCACATTTTTATGCTGGCAATTCGGACAAATGATCATGAGACCTACTCCTTTTTTGGCGACGCCATTATCAAAGCACGCGTGCCATAATTCATTTTTTTGCTGCCCTCAGCCGACAGCGCGCTTTTTTTCTGTAAATGATCTACTTCCAGCAGAATCGTCTGAGCGAGTCCCCGCTCCCCCTGGGTCAGGAGATTGGAGGCCAACACTTTTAAATGACGGGTCGCCTTATCGATATTACCTTTTTCGATCTCTTCTCGTGCCCGCTCCTGCATGCGAAATAGCATCAAGCGAGATAATGCCTGCACGATCCCCTGCGGAGGCGGCTCGGTCTCCGGTATATCCGCCACAGGCCGCTGCAGTTGCAACTGCAGCGGTGGCACAGGCATTGGCTGGGATGCAATCGAAACTTTTAGCATTCCACGCAAGACAGTCAGTAAATCTGATTTTACCGCTTTTGGATGAATCATGTATTCAAAAATTACCTGAGTGGAAGCATCCTGCAATATTGGTCCGAGTCGCAGGGGATTCTCGAGCGGAATCGGGGAAGGGTCCGGCTGGAGGCGGAAGGCATAAGCAAGATCCACGTCCTCCACCGGTGACAGAGTAAGGGTCACCTCCTCTGCATAGGTCTGGGCAAGCGCGTTGAATTTTTCCAGCAGTAGGCGTTTGATATCCTGTGGCTCGGCGATGTAAGCACTGCTCCCACCGGTGCGCGTGGCGAGCACATCCAGAAAGATATCGTTCCATTCCTTGCCGATGCCCATGGCGCTGATGCCAATGCCATGTTCCGCTACTTTGGAAGCCAGGGCGAGACACTGCTGCTCGTCGCCATACGTGTGCCCGTCGGTCAGCAGAATGACATGGTTCACGCGCCGCGAATCCACACTGCGCATCACCTCTTTCACACCCGCTTCGAGACCCTGATAAATTTCCGTCGCCCCTGAGGGCCGGATCATTTGAATCTTCGCTTCGAGCCGTGAGCGCTCCTGGTAGTAGGCTGCGGGAATCACAACTTCGGCGCGGTCACTGAACGTGACTACACTGAGAACGTCTTGCGGGCGCAGGCTGCGCAGCACCTGGATCGCGGAAGCTTTCACCACATCCATTTTCTCGTCCTTCATGGACGTGGAGCGGTCAAGCACCAGACAGACATTCAACGGCGGACCCGGAGATTGACGCGCCTCGAGCGGAGCCTCCAGCTCAAGAATCAAGTACAACATTTGCGGTTCCTGCAATCGCATAAGCTGGGGGCGGCTGTATATAACGCTATGGTTGTAAGGAAGGACGACTTTTTTTTCTGGGGGAAGGGTGGCGTTGTATTGAGCACGACGCTGGGGATTGGAGAGCGTCTCATATGCCTGCTGGACATTCAGGAAAAGCTCTGTCTCCCCGGCTGCCGTGTTTGTATCGGGATGAAGTTTGCGCGCTGCTTCGAAATACGCCCGCCGGATATCTTCCAGCGTGGCATCTCTCCCCAAGCCAAGAAGACTGTAAAAGTCCTTTTGGTCTGCCGACATAACTATCCGATCAGTTGGGCAAGGATGACACTTATGTTATCCGGTCCACCGGCGGCATTGGCCGCATTGACAAGGTTTTGGCAGGCACGTTGAAGATTAGGTGCATCGTTGATGGAACGGACAAGATCCTGCTCTGTGATCACTCCCCATAAGCCATCGCTGCAGATCATCAGATAACCGGGCTGCGGGAATCCGAGAGTAAAAATATCGGGGTCTAGGATTTCTCCCTGACCCAGGGCGCGATATAACACATTGCGGTGTGGATAGTTCGCCGCTTCCTCCGGCGTGATATGTCCCAACTCCTCGAGACGTTTCACCAGAGAATGGTCACGTGTGATCGGCTCGACACGCGCATCCGGATAGACGAAGTAGGCGCGGCTATCGCCGACATGGGCGACCGTGATCTGCTGTCCCACCACTAGGGCGGCTGTAAGCGTTGTCCCGCTGCCGGGCGCTTCCTTTTGGATGGAGCGTTGTGCTTCCCGTACCGCTGCCTGCATAATCTCCTGGAAGGATTCTTCCATGGCATCTGGCTTAATATTAAAAAAGTAAGGGTGGAACTTGCGAATGATATATCCCGCCACGCTGCGGATAGCGGCATTGCTCGCTACTTCGCCGAATTGATGCCCGCCCATGCCATCGGCAACAATATACAGACCAAACGGTAAATTCCCAGAATTGCCCGCCATGGTGGCAGTGAGGGCAAATAGACTGTCCTCATTCAGCTCGCGCTGCTTCCCTACAGACTGCCCACAACTGGCAATTAACTGTTGTAATTCATAGCGCGGATTCTGACTGGCGACGATACTGTTGAGCTGCTGTTCTGAGAGTGGAGCTGTGTTTGCCGCATCTATAACGGGCTTGACCGTCACCGGCGCTGGTTGCTGTTCATTCCCAAATAGTGAACCGAATATCCTGCGAAAAAATTTATCCACAAAAACTCCTTTTCAGGCAAGCAACGCATAAATACGGTGATCGTTGGAGCCAACGTACACGATGTCGTCATACACTAATGGCGTACTCGTAATGGGTCCCTCGGTTCCAAATTTCCACCGCAGGCGTCCGGTGCGGTACTCCAGACAATATAAATAGCCATCCACCGAGCCACAGTACACCGAGTCTTTATAAACAATGGGCGAGCCATTCACCTGGTGTTCCGTACGGAAGCGCCAGACTTCCTTGGCACTGCGCGCTTCTACTGCATAGATAAACCCATCCGAGGCACCGACGAAGACCAAGTCATCTGCCAGGCAGGGTGTACTAATGGAGGCCTTGCCCAGGCGGAAGCGCCAGAGCACCCAGCCATTACGCGGGTCGAGGGCGTAGAGTGTGCTATCCACCGAGGAAAAATATAATGCCTGCTCGGTCCCGGCGGTCGAAGAGACAATCGACCGTTTGGCACGGAACCGCCAGCGAAGCTCACCGCGGAAATCGAGCGCATAATAATCACCGCTATCGCAACCGCAATAGATCATATTCTGGATGACCAGGGGAGTCGAGCGAATGACATCTGCACCTTCGAAGCGCCAGACCATACGCCCAGAATTCAGATTGATGGCATGCAAGTGGTAATCATCCGAACCGATGAAAATATGTCCTTCGGCAACGCGCGGCGAAGAACGAATGGGACCATTGGTATAGTACGTCCAAACGACCTTGCCCGAACGGGTGCTGACCACGTGCAGCCGTTTATCCTCGGAGCCAAAGATCACGTTTCCGTCTGCAATCACCGGTCGCGAAACCACACCGCCATCCGTGGGATATTTCCATTGGAATTTTCCATCGGCCGCGTTCAACGCGTACAAATTGTTGTCATAGGAACCAATATACAGCGTGCCCTGAAAGATGGAGGGCGTCCCCCGGATTTCATCTTCACATTTGAAAGACCATAAGGGCTTGATGCCGCCTTCGCTCATGGGACTCGTCTGCGGACCGGCGGCCATACGAACCAAGGCGCCGGTCTTGCGGGCCACGTTCATCAGCGCCTGCTTCATATCGGCAGCGCTATGGAATCTGTTCTCAGGGTTATATTCCAGCGCCGTGTTGACCACGGCTTCCATTTCTGTCGAAACAGAGGGATTGATGCGCCGGATTGGGCGCTCGCCGAACGAAAAGGGCGGTTCCATACGTGGGTCACGGCGGGTGAGTGCGTGGTGCAGGGTGGCACCCAGGGCATAAATATCGGCTGCGGGTGTTGCTTCACCGCGGTACTGTTCGGGGGGCGAATAGCCTTCGGTGCCGATCATCGTCCCCTTAGTCCCGGATTGGAATACTTTGGCGATACCAAAATCCACCAGCATCACGTCGCCATTGACATTGATCATCACATTGGAAGGCTTCATATCCCGGAAGATGATCGGATCGGGCTTGTGCTTGTGCAGGTATGCAAGCACATCACAAAGCTCGATTGCCCAGCTCAACAGCTGTTCTTCCAGTAGAAAGTTTTTCGCCTCGGTAATGATGGCTTCCATATCCTTACCGTGAATAAATTCAAGGACCAGATAAGACCGGCTTTCCACGGAAAAATAATCGTAGATACGGGGAATAGAGGAGTGATGGAGAGTTGCCAGCAGATTTGCTTCGCGTTCAAAGTTCTGCACGATGGTGTCCCGAACCAGGGGATCGGGCGCGGTATTGATCATTTCCTTGACAGCCACCAGCTTCGTCACACTGGGAAAATGCATGTCACGAGCGCGGTAGACAGAGCCCATGCCACCGATGCCAATGACTTCCTGGATCGCATAGCGATGCGCAAGTAAAGCCCCTGCCTGAAGCTGACGCGCGGTGTTTGAATTGTTATCGCCTTGGTCATCAGACAGTTCGGGAAAGATGCGTGTCTCCAGTGTCGCTCTCCTATTGGATAAATTATAGTTTGCTGTGCTACGTTTGACAACCACCCAAACCAGTTGAACATTTCAATTTCGTTCATAAACCACATAAACCACGGGATTCTGCCTCCCTTGCACGGAATTTTGTTCTAAGGCACAATACGGCATTGTGAAAATCCTTGCAGTGAGCGATGAAGTTGTCGAACGGCTCTATAGCCTATGCACCAATGGACATTTCAAAGATATTGAGTTGATCCTGGGCTGTGGCGATCTACCGTACCAGTATCTAGAAAACATACTCACGTTTTTAAATAAGCCGTTGATGTATGTGCCTGGCAATCATGATCCAGCGTTCCGTACTGAAAATCAGTTGGCGCACGTGGAAGGCGGCACAAATGTGGATCTTAGGCTGGTGCGCTACAAAAAGTTTTTAATCGGCGGCTTGGGGGGTTCCATCCAATATCGTCCCGATGGAACAAATCAATACACGCAAAATGAAGCCTATTTGCGGGCGTTTCGTATGCTTCCCCGCCTGGCGCTGAACCGGCTGAATTATGGCCGTGCCCTGGACATCCTCATCACCCATTCACCTCCGTTTGGCATTCACGATGACGACACCCACGCCCATCAGGGATTGAGAGCCATCAACTGGCTCTTACGTGTGGCGCAGCCGCGTTATCACTTTCACGGGCATACCCACTTCCAGCGGCGTAATTTGGCTGCGTCAGAAACAGACTATGGTATTACCCGCATCATGAACATCTACCCCTATAAAGTCATTGAGGTAAGCCATTAGAAAAACTCTCCTCGTTGTGTTACCTGCATAACCAGGAAGTTGCATCAAAGGCTCTTTATTTATCATGTCAGATTTCGATACATTTAGTGAACAAGCTCGCTCCGACTTCCAGCGGGCGCGCTTCAAAGCTTTTTTGAACCAAGTTTGGGGAGCGTTGTCGGGTCAACCTTCGTCGCTGCTTTCCTACGATGAAATTAAGGAAAAACTGCATGTGGGAGGTCCGATCTATCGGGGTGTGAAGACCGTCCGTGTGGATCAGATCGCCGGCAGCCTGAACCGCTATCATGAATTCGACCGCGTCTTCCTGCCAAAGTCCGATGATCTCGCCCAGCGCTGGCAAAGCGTCAACCGCGCCTTTTATCAGGAGATCAGCCTGCCGCCGGTGGTGTTGTATAAGGTTGGCGAGGTCTATTTTGTTGTGGATGGCCATCACCGGGTTTCGGTGGCACGCGGCCAGGGACAGGTCTACATCGAAGCCGAAGTGCGCGAGTGCGCCACACGGGTCAATATCACGCCCAACATACGGCCCGAAGATCTGGTAATCCTGGAAAATAAGGTCAACTTCCTGGAGCGTACTTCGCTCGATAGGTTGCTTCCCGATGCCAATATCAAGCTGACCATCCCCGATGGCTTCGATCGTATGCTCGAGCACATCGCCGTGCATCGCTATTTTATGGGCCTCGACCTCAAGCGTGACATCGCGGAGGAGGAAGCTATCAAACACTGGTACGATACCGTCTATCTGCCGATTGTCAAAGTGATTCGGGATACCGAAATCCTGAAGGAGTTCCCGGATAAGACGGAAGGCGACCTGTACTTGTGGGTGCTCGACCACCAGCACTATCTCCAACAGGAGGAGGGAGTACCCCTCCAACCGCCTGAGCAGGCCGCTCGCACCTTCCTGGTGGAGGATATAAAGAAACGGACGCGCAAAGTACGTTCCAATAAAGGAAAGAAGAGAAAATAAAAATGACATCCTCTCATCCTCTTGCTGGAGTGTATGCCGCTTCGGTGACGCCGCTGCGCGGTATGCACGGATCCACACTGGACCTGGAGTCGATCCCGGCCTTATTACGTTTTTTCGCCGCTCGAGGCTGCCACGGCACGGTACTGTTCGGCACAACCGGCGAAGGGCCATCCTTCTCGCCGGCCGAGCGTGAGAAGCTAATGCGCGCCGCCTGTGAGGCACGCGAAGCACTCCCGGGGTTCCGTCTGATTGCCGGCACGGGTACGCCGAGTCTTTCCGAAACCATCGATCTTACCAAGCTGGCATTCGACCTCGGCTATGACGCCGCCCTGGTCGTGCCGCCATATTACTTCCGCAAGGCGACCGACGACGGCCTGTTCCACTGGTTCAGCGAGCTGATCACCGCAGCCGTGCCATTCGACCGCTACATCCTTGGCTATCATTTTCCGAACGTGGCGGGAATCGGATTCTCGATAGACCTGCTTGCGCATCTGAAGGATGCATTTCCTACTCAGTTTGCGGGCATTAAAGACTCCTCGCATGATTCTGACTTGGCGCGCCGGTTGGGCGAAAGGTTTGGCTCGGACTTGGCGGTCTTCACCGGAACCGATTCATATCTTCAACTGGCGATGGAAAACAAAGCCGCCGGCTGTATCACGGCCCCAGCAAATCTTCTCTCGTCCGAACTGCGTGAGGTCTGGAATTGCATGAATGAAGGGAAAGATGCGAGTGCCGCCCAGGCGCGTGTAAAAAAGCAACGCGACATCCTGGACAAATATCCGCCCTTCCCGCCCACCCTTAAGGTGCTCCTGCACCGCCTGCATGGTTTTCCCAAATGGTCGGTCAAGCCTCCGCTGGTAGAGATCAGCCCCGAGATGGAAGAAAAAGTGGTCAGCGAATTTGAAGGAATGAAATAAAACATGGGTCAGCTTGCCGCGTAGCGCCCTGGAGGGTAGCCTGACAATTCCCCCAACATAAAGTTTTGGCGGGTTAGAAACCCGCCCTATTTTTTAAAGAAGACAGCCCTGAGATGGAGCGGGGGAACTCCAGCCTCAGGGCATCTCTCTCGGGTGCGGGCAACCCATTACCGATAAATGCGCCGCACTCTTAATTTACAACATAGGGAAAGCGATGTCTGTCAGGGATGTCTGATGATTGGCAGCCAGATTTTTGACGACCATGGGGGCTTCCCCTTATCCAATAAAAAGCCTTGCGAAGAGATTCTTCGCAAGGCTGCAGCCGATTCAGACTATAGTTATTGTTCGAGCGAAATAATGCCATGCTGGATGGCAAATTTCACCAATGCGGTCATATCCTTCAAGCCAAGTTTCTGCATGAACCGGCTCCGGTAGGTTTCCACAGTTTTGACGGACAAATACAGAAGCTGGGCGGCCTCGGCACTGGTCTTGCCTTCGGCGATCAGCTGCAGCACCTGGCGCTCGCGCGGACTCAACTCCTCGAGCACGTCGGTGCCGCCCTGGCGCACATAATCGTCCACCACAGTCTCGGCGATCTTGCGGCTGAGATAACGCCGGCCTTCGTACACGGTGCGGATCGCCTCCACCACCTCCTCGCCGGCTGACTCCTTCAAGAGGTACCCCATCGCTCCAGCCTGCAGGGCTCGCTGGATGTGAACACTCGTGAAATGGATGGAGAGAATCATGACCTTGGTATGCGGGCACGACGCCAGGACCTGTTGTGTGGCGTCAATACCGTTGAGGAGCGGCATGGCGATATCCATCACGACAACATCCGGAGAAAGCTTCGTCGCCAGCTCCACCGCCTCGTGCCCATTGACTGCGGTGCCGATCACCTTGATATCCTTTTGTGAATTGAGCAAAAAGTACAGACCATCCCGCACGACCGGATGGTCATCTGCCAGAATGACTGTGATCATGAGCGCCTCTTCCTGGAGACAGGTTGCGGATTTGTGTTAATAAGCGGGATCTTCACTTCGATCCTTGTACCTTTCTTATAGGTGGAATGGACTGTTAGCGATCCACCGAACGCTTCGGCGCGTTCGCGTATGATTCTTAACCCATGACTACCCGGTTGGTTCGCTTTTTGCCAGGACAGAATTCCGATGCCATCATCCTGAATGGTCATGTACACGGTTTCATTATCGCTACTGACGGAAATAGTTGCCTTGCTTGCCTGTGCGTGCCGAGCCACATTCGCCAGCGCTTCCTGTGCGATTCTCAACAGGGTCATCTCGATGCTAGGCTCAAGCCGCGGAATGGCTATGCCTGATTTATCGGCCACGACTTCCACTCCCGTGCGCTGCGTGAACTGGTCTGCATACTCGCGCAGGGCCGATTCTAATCCATAATCGTCGAGAACGTTGGAGCGCAGGTCCGCCATTACACTGCGCGTGATTGTCAGGATTTGGTTGACGAGCGAAACCGAATCATCTAGCCGTGTCCCGACGGTCTGTAGCGACTCACTGGAGAGCTGGCTGCGCAGAATATTCAGGTTCAGATTCAAGGCGGCTAAGTTCTGACCTACCCGGTCATGGAGCTCGCGGGCGAGTGCCTGCCGTTCCTCCTCCTGCACCTCCACAAGGCGCCGCGAAAGAGTTTTCAGGCGTTCACGGTTTTGGTGTAAGGCATCTTCTGCTTTTTTGCGCTCCGTAATGTCAATGGTCGCAACGACCACATCCACATCGGCAATATCCACGGGCGCGGCGTTGACGCTGGTCCAAATGACCTGGCCATTTTCCTTGATAATGCCAGTTTCAACATTATGGATGGCCTTTTGTTCCTGAAGCGCACGTGTGCTGGCAAACTCGGCGGCCGGCATGAGTGTGCCATCGGGACGAATATAGCGTCGCGGTCTATAGCCGCCTTCCATCAACGCGCGCTTGGAAAGCCCAAGAATAGTACTTAACGCCGAATTCATCTCCAAAATCTGACCTTCATTTCCAAGGAACGAAATGCCCACAGGCAGGATCTCAAATACTTTGCGCAGCTTTTCCTCGTTGGCGCGCAAGGATTCGTAGGCGGTCTGCAATTCAGCCGTGCGCTGCTGGACGCGTGATTCCAGCTCCAGATTCAAGCGCTGCAGTTCGCTTTCGAAGCGCTTGCGTAGTGTGATATCCGCATAGACCGCGACCGCAGACTCCGGCCGACCTTGGATATCCATTAATGGAGAAACGCTCACCATCATCCAATGGATAGAACCATCGCGATGGATCAGTCGCTTCTCGTATTCGAAGGGAGTTCCCTCGTCCATCATGCGGATGTATACTTGGCGGTTTTCTTCTGCATCGTCGGGGTGAGTAAGCTCCCACATGCTCTTGCCCATCAGATCCAAGCTGGTATAGCCGAGCATTTCACAGAATGCCTGGTTGACGAACAACAGATTGCCCACCGCATCCTTGCGGACAATGCCCACCGTGGTCTGGTTAATGATGGCGCGATAGCGTTCCTCAGACCCGCGTAGTGCCTCCTCCGCCCGTGCTCTCTCGAGTGCCTGAGCACCCTGCCTTGCGAGAGTTAGTGCGAATTCCTGATCTTCTATGTTGAAGAGCATGGCATGGTCGAAGGTCAGAATGAGCACACCTGAGATACGTCCCTTATATTCCAGCGGGACCGCAATCCCCGCCTCATCATCCCATTGCTTGATCTGCTCAGCCAGATGAGGATAGTGTTCCAGATAAAACTGGCGCGACTCGATCCACACGACCTGGCCCGTACGAACAGCTTCCGCCGCAGGGACATCCATCGTGACCGGGAAACGCTGGAAGGGAAGGATGACCGATGCAGGGAACATCGAGTACTTCGTCTCGAGCGTCTGTCCATCGGCACTCAGCATCATGACAGTTCCACTAACAGCATCGAAGGCTGTTGTAGCCTGGGTGGCGAGCACTTCCGCCACCTGAGCGAGATTGAGAGGTGCGGAAAGCGCCGCGGTTACTTTCTGGAGGCGGGCGATCCGGGAGGCAGTTTCCTCCGCTCGTCTGCGCGCAGCTTTGAGTTCCTCGGTACGGGCGCGCAGCGCTTCCTCCCTTTGCTTACGCTCGTTGATATCAAATACCGCGCCAAGCCCAAAGCGAGCCTGATCGTTTTCATCTAGAACTACCGAGCGCACCACCTCGCCCCAGGTCAGTGCGCCATCCTTCTTTACATAGCGTTTTTCTATTCGATAGAACGGAATTTGTTTCGTCATCAACTGGCGATACAGATCCTTTTCGGCAGTGGCATCCTCTTCATAAGTAATATCCAGCAAGGAACGCCCGAGCAATTCCTCTTTTGTATAACCACTCATCTTGCAGAACTCATCGTTGCATTCCAGCAAGCGGGTGTCGGGTGCAGTTTCCACAAGTCCAACTGCGGCGTGATTGTAGACCAGTGCCAGGCGCTGCTGGCTTTCACGCAAGGCATATTCATTGCGTTTGCGGTCCACGACCGAGGCAAGCTGCCGGGCAATGGTCGTACTCAGATCAAGTTCACTGTCGCTGAAGATATGCGGCGTATTGAAATACACCATGAACTTACCGATCAGCCTGCCCTGGAACAGGATCGGAATGAAAGCAAGCGATCCAATGCCTTCCTTAGCAATCACCGCCTTCAGTGAGTCACTCAGGTCGGAGTTGTGAATATTGGCAATGGCAATTGGGACAGGGTTTTTCTCGTCCGCCTTCCACGGGGAGTGACCATCGGTCGCTTGACGATATTCTTCGGAGAGCCCGTCCCAGGCAACAAAGCGCATCACACCGCTTCCATCGAAGAGCAGGATGGAAGCACGATCACAGAGTAATGCCCTGCGAATCGCATCGAGCGAGGCATCGTACATTTCCTGGAGCGTATACGTGCGATGCAGTTGGTCTGCTAGTTTGTACAGCGCTGACTGGTGCCGGGCAAATTCGATCAGCGATTTCTCATATTGCTTGCGCTCTGTAATATCGCTGAACATTGCTATGGCGCCCATAAAGTTGCCATCCTGGTCAAGCTTCGGTGTGCTGGAGATGATCGTCCAGAGATAACTACCGCTTTTGTGGCGATAGCGGAATTCGGAAGCCCGCGCTCCTTTACCACTTTTGGCGATCTGAAGCCGATTTTCCCCATCCGGATAATCTTCTGGCGCCACGAACTCAAAAGAGGATCGTCCCATCATCTCTTCGGGAGTGTAGCCGAGCATGTCGGCCATGCGCTGGTTGACGAACACGGTGCGGGTATCTTTGTCAATTTCCCAGATCCCCTCATTGGCGGTTTCCACAATACGCCGGTACTTTTCCTCGCTGGCGCGCAACTGATTTTCCATCTGCGTGCGTTCGGTGATGTCTTGTAAGGTGCTCAGCCGGTACGATTTGCCATTGATTTCCACGGTATCAATATTCACCAGGAACATGCGCGTGCTGCCATCAGGCATGATGAGTTCCATTTCGAAATTATGCGCCAATCCGCTGGTCTGCAAGGCGGTCGTAACGACTTCCCTGTTCTGCTCGCCGCCTTTGATGCCTACTTCGCGCGGCGCCTTCCCAATGACCTGGGCCCTGCTATATCCGAATACTTTCTCGAATGTCTCGTTCACATCCACCAGCAAACCGGTTTGCGCATCGGATAGGACCGCCACAAACGGCAGGTGGTCATAGATCAAGCTGAACTTCCGCTCGCTCTCGCGCAGGGCGTTTTCGATTTGCCTGCGCTCGCCCAGGTCAACGATCGAAGCAAACCAGCCGATGACATTGCCCTGGCTATCGTAATCCGGCACATAAGTGACATGCAGGAAGGGACGTTTCGCCCCTGCGAAGGGAACTTCCATCTCGTATTCCACTCGCTTGCCCTGCAGCACCTGCTCCACGTAGGGGAGAATAGCCTGGACCCCGGCTTCGCCCATGCTCTCCACAATTGGCTTGCCGGCCAGCTCCTCCGGCCGGCGGCCGACCATTTCGGCATAGGCCCGGCTGACAAATCGATAATACAGGTCGCGGCTGCAGCGCGTGAACATGAACGGAGTATTGTTCATGATCTGCTGCAGCTCTGCTTCCCGCTCCACGCGGTCATGGATATCGGTGCTGACGCCATACCAGGCAACTACATTTCCGTTCTCGTCGCGCGCCGGTGTGGCGCGGCTCTGGAACCAGCGATACTGGCCATCATAGCGCCGGTAGCGTCCCTCCGCTAAATATTCCTCGGGAGCGCTGGCAAGTGCGTGCCTCCATGTCGCCACATACTGCTCGTAATCGTCGGGGTGCAGGACGAGATTTGCCCAATTCGTAACCGACTCGTCCAGGCCGAGGCCCGTGTAGTTATGCCAGTGCTCATTCAAATACTGGACCGTGCCATCCGCCGCGGTGCTCCAGACCATGGAGGGCACCGTATTCGACAGGATACGGAAGCGCTTCTCCGACTCGCGCAGGTCACGCTCGGCGCGAGCGCGTTCCATCGCCGCCTGCATGCGTTCCGCAGTTTCCTCCGCCAGATGGATCTCTTCGCTTGTCCACTCGCGCGCCTGGGATTGTTGGACCAGAAGCGCCGCGACCACTTCGCCCTGCCGGATCACAGGAATTACGATCTGCGTCTCGAGGGACACCAGAAACGGTTCGCCGCCTAGCGAGGCTGTTTCCGCGCCGGATGTCACCACCGCCCCTCCCAGCCGGAACTTGGAGAGCATTTCCACCGGGATGATCTGATCGATGCTCCATATGCCTTTCCTATCGGCTGCACCGTTGGTGTAAGTGTTGTTGACGGTGACCGTTCCATCGCCATCCACTTGGGCATAAACAACGCGGCTGGCTTTGAGATACAAACCAAGGATGCGCGTCGCCTCCTGCTCAATCTGCGCCGGGCTCGAAAGCGGACGGAGGGTATCGCTCAGCGACGAGAGATACAGCGTGCGCCGGGCACTATCTAGCAGCGATTCTTCGGCGCGTTTGCGGCGGGTGATATCCACGAACACCGAGACCGCCGCGTAAATATTTCCCTCGCTATCGCGCAGCGCCGAGGTGCCCACGCTGACCCACACGATCGTGCCATTGCGGCGCAGGAGGCGTTTTTCCAACTGATACGGCTCGCCATCGCTGGCTAACCGCTCGAACAATCGCCGGTTTTTGGCAATATCCGCCGGATGGCTGATCTCCCACAGGCTACGCCCCACCAGCTCGGCTTCCGAATAGCCCAGCATGTCACAAAATGCCTGGTTCGCAAATAGGAATCTGCCCTCCAGGCTGCTGCGCGTGATGCCAGTGGTCGCCTGGCTGATCAGCGCCCGCGCCGATTCCTCGGCTGCTTTGCGCTCGGTAATATCGTTGAAATATAGGTTGACGTAGCCCGGCTCCTGCACCGGGACGAGCAGCGCCGCATACGTTTTGCCGGCATTTTTGAATTCAAGCTCCTTATGGCTGCCGCTTTCCAAAGCGCCGGATAAGCTTTGCTGCAGCTCGGGCGGAATCCCCTCAGCACTTCGTTGTTTCCAGTTCTCCAGCAGCGCAGCAGAAGCGGGATTGGCAAACAAAAGCTTCCCATCTCGCCCGAACCGCATGACCGGGTTGGGATTCTGCAGCGGGAATTCAGAGAACTGACCTGATTGTTTCTTTTTCGGCTCTCGATCGCCGTTCAAGAGGACAGATAATCCATCGCTCGAAGGATAGACACGTCCTTCGAACCAGCTATCGCTGGGCGGGAAATATCCTTCAAATGGGACAACCGTCTGCGTTTCGAACGCCCGCTGGCAGGCATCCGCAAACGGCGAGCCTGCGGCTTCCGGATACTCCTCCCAAAAATTTTTGCCCAAGATTGCCCCTGGCTCACGACCTAATAATTCGCCCGCCCGCTCATCCACATAAATGTGGTTCATCGTCGGGTCAAACCCCAGGAGACCATCGCTAATCCGTTCCAATACAATAGATCTCATGTTCTGATGAGCGGCGCGTAAACCCTGCGCCTCGCTGTTTTTGCTGTTCTCTGGCGGGGCGGGTTCGTTACTATTTTGTTTCGCAGAGTGTGCGGCGATGATGGGCTTGGATGACTTACCATTATTTTTCATACCACCATCCCTCCCAAAAATGAAAAACAACTTCACTCTCGGAGTATTCGGTTTTTTGTTATGACGGTCAGGTTATTATAATAGGTTTCATCTGAATTGAATCTGGAGCAGTTGGCTATACGAGTGTCGCATACAAGAAATGAAAACTCCGAAGGGGTAGCTTCGGAGTTGGTGATGCCTGGCTAGCCTGAAAATGAAGCTTTACTGAGAAACAGCATCAAGCTCCAGCGAATCGAGCAGCCTATTTTCCAAATGATGCTTCTTCTGATTCTTCACATATTCTACAATTCTGGGCAGGACTTTCTCTGAAACGCTAAACACACCATATTCTGCCTGCCAGGCAAACGAATTGTAGGAAACAAATTTCTCATTCACGCGATGGGAACTGGAGCCTTTTAATTGGCCGATCATTTTTGCAACGGATAGTTTCGGGGGATGGAAATCAGGACGTGGATGTGGTCCGGCATTCCATTGATCGCAAGGGGAATACATTCTAATGCTGTTGCTTTTCCCCAAATGTAGCCGTAGAGATCGGATTCCCATGTTGGGTCAATCAATGATAATCGGTTCTTTGTTGACCATACGGCGTGATAAAAGAGTTTCCAATAGGGCATGTTGAGGAGATTATAGCGGTGGGATTCTGAAACGCGGTTTGCAATTCTGTTCGCGGGTAATCGATCATTTACGTTAGCCCGGGGATGAACCCCGGGCTAAATACACAGGACGATTTATCGTCCTTTCGCCGCGAGCCCGATGATTGATCATCGGGCGGATCATGGTCCGGAGACCCACAATTCGGTATATGAACATCATTCGCACGGACATAAACTTCCGTGCACTATGCCGAACCCTACGCGCTAATCGCCCGAATATACCTTTCCGCCGACCTCCTCAGCGCGGATTTAGCATCCACCACGCGGGTATCCCACCAGCCGCCGTAGATGTGCTCGAATTCATACGACTCCACCGCCTGGACAATACGCTCGACGGCGCGTTTATTCAA
>DATHUN010000451.1:0-11228 GCA_035462205.1 Anaerolineales bacterium | reverse complement strand
ATCTGCATGCCTGTGAGTAGGCTTAACTCTGTTTCGTTGGGAATGAGGTAATCAGCCAGGGTAATTAATTCGTCGGGGAGTTCTTTTGCTGGCGCAGGATTCAAAATCACGCGCAGACCGTCCTCCCGGGCCCGTTGCGCTGCCGCCAAGACGGTCGGGATGGGAATCTCCAGTTGCAGCAGGACCAGTTTGAAGTCCCGGAAAGAAGCGTTGTCCACATCTGCCTGTGCAACTTTGCCATTGGCTCCTGCCGAGAGGATAATGCTGTTCTGCCCGGTCGTGTCTACAACGATAATAGCAGTACCTGTCGAGGCGGCATCTCTCTGGATGAACCGAACATCCACTTGATTTTCCCTCAGGTTGTCGAGCAGAAAATCGCTGAAGTTGTCATTTCCGACGCGCCCGAGCATGGCGACCTGGGCTCCATGCCTGGCTGCTGCAACAGCCTGGTTGGCTCCCTTTCCGCCGGGGATGACCTGCAAGTCCTCCCCGCTGATCGTTTCGCCGGGTTGCGGAAACCGCGGCGTACGGACCACCAGATCCGTATTTAATGAACCGACGACAAGAATATCTGCCATGACTCGATTTTACTCCAAATGAAAATGTAGACTGGCATATAATGGTGGCGGCTCGAAGAAAGGTCAACACCACCGATGAGAAAATCTTGGCCATTTGCTTTCTATTTCTTGTATTATGCGGCGCTGTCCTCGTTCATGCCGTTCATTGTGCTGTTCTATCAGGAGCTCAAATTCAACGGCACAGAAATTGGATTATTGACCGGGATCCCGCCCCTGATCACGCTTTTTGCGGCTCCCTTCTGGGCGAATGTAGCGGATGCGACGCGACGTCAGCGCTTGATCATGAGTCTGGGGATCGGGGTCGCCATAGCGGCCGTACTCCTCCTGCAATGGCTGACCGCGTTTGTCGTTATCTTTGTCGTGATCATACTGTTCAACGTTTTCTTCTCTCCGGTTGCTTCTCTGGCCGATAGCGCCACCATGACAATGCTCGGCGAGAACCGCGCCATGTACGGGCGCATCCGTTTGGGAGGGACAATCGGTTGGGGTCTCATGGCGCCGTTGGCAGGATTCTTGGTGGACAACTATGGAATGCGGCTGGCGTTCTGGAGCTTCTCGGCGTTGATGTTTGTGAACCTATTTGTGGCGCAGAAGGTGGTTCATGACTCCACGGAGCATGAACGCTCGATTGACGGCAGCATTCGTTTCTTTCTGCGAAACCGACTCTGGATCCTGTTCTTGTTCTCGGCATTTTTAGGCGGCTTGGGTTCATTAAGTGTTGCCTCCTATTTGTTTCCATACATGGCTGAAATGGGCGCCAGTAAATCGGTGATGGGAGTTGCCGCGTTCATTGCCACGGTGACCGAAGTCCCGATCTTCTTTTTTGGGAACCGATTGGTGAAACGCTTTACAGCGCACGGGTTGTTCGTGGCAGCACTGTTCGTGATGGGACTCCGCGCTCTGGTTTTAGCATGGGTCAGTACGCCCATTGCGGTGTTGGTCGTGCAGGCATTAGGTGGGACGATCTTTCCGGCGATGTGGTTGGCCGGTGTCGCCTATGCAGATCAGCACGCGCCGTCGGGATTGAAATCCACGGCGCAAGGATTGTTCGGGGCGATGACGTTTGGATTTGGTTCCGCCGTTGGAGGGTTCCTTGGCGGCTTCTTGCTGGGGAGCGTAGGTGGGCGCGGGATGTTCTTCACCTTCGGGGTCATTATCCTTGGCGGGCTGGGCCTGATCGAACTCATCAGACGCATGTTTCCTCGTGAAGAAGTGCCACAAGCCATATAAACAGAGGTACTTCCCCTACACAAAAGTAAGTAATTCCCCTATATGAAAAAAGAGCAGGATGCATATAATGACTAGTGAAAAGTGCTCGGGTGCCCCCCTCACCCAGGCACTTTTCATTTAATTACATCAGGGTTTATCGGAAAAGAGACATCGTGTAGATGTCTCTTTTTTGTATATAAGCGAAAACAACTACGGATGGACTGTACTAAATCATGCCAATTTCCGTATAAGGCATCAAAGAATTGTGCTTTGTACGAGGAAATAAGTCGAGAGACCTGCCCTAGCGGCAGGTCTCTTTTGCCTCTCTTAGAGGTCGACTGATTTGAACTTAAAGTCTGCCTCCTCATCTTCGCCTAGGCGACTGAGAGACACAGACCTAGACCCCTGCACTACTTCATGGCTGCTACCGATAGGTCAACCGCAAAGCGATCCAATCCAGCGAGAAATCGCGGGAATTGGCTCCGCCACTGGAGGCAACATCGATCACGCGAATACGGAAGTTCGAGTTTGTGAGGTTGCTTGACGTCCAGGCACGACCCCAGATGTCGGCAGAACCCCCAAGAACATAGGTTGTTTCCGATGTCGTCAGCGTCGGCGTCTGCCTGACGGTCGTCCAGGTTCTGCCACCATCACCGGATAACTGGACGCAGATCAGGGGTGCGTTAGAGCCGGGGTTATCCACGAAGGCGTCCAACCGCACTTCAATGCCGGTAACGGTCGCGCTGGCCGGCAGGCTGATGTTGTAGTTGTAGAAAGTATGTTTGTCCTTGCCGTTGTTGGTACAGGAAGAGCTATTGTTCGTGCCGCTGTTAATATCCTGAGCAACGCCACCACCGTCGGCATGGACATTGGCAGGGTTGAGCTCATACCCATTATTATCACCTGCACTACTGGTCACTGCGCCGTTGGTAGTCGGGCTGAGCCAGCCCGTATCGCTGATGCTGGGCGTATTCGTGGGAGTACCCGTCGGGGTAGCAGTTGCTGTTTGCGTAGCGGTAGGGGTCGGCGTGGGTGTGTTCCCGGTTGTTGGGGTGGCAGTGGGAGTGGCTTCGGCCGCGGCGTAGTTATAGGCTGCCAGGACGTCGATCCGCCCGTAGCCATACACGTTGTTGGGTACCTGCGACGACGTATCGCCTCCACACCCCTGCGTCGTGGTAAGGTGTACGGCCGTTTGTTCGAGGATAAATTCGGTGTGATCGATATTCCCGCGCAGACCGGGGAAGGCCGACCACAGCAGGGCAACCGCACCTGCAACGTGCGGCGATGCCATCGACGTCCCGCTGAGCGTTGCGTAGGTATTCGAGGGATAACTGGATCGGATGCTCGATCCCGGCGCAACCAAATCCGGCTTCTTGCGATTACTGCCATCGGCGGTCACGGGGCCGCGGCTGCTGTAACTGGCGATCGTGTTTGTTTGAAAGCCAGTGGCGCCCACTGTAATAGCAGAGTCATAGAGCGCCGGTGGATCGGTCACTGTCGAACAGGCAGAGCCGGAATTCCCTGCAGATGTCGCCATGAAGATGCCAGCCGCGCGCAGGTTGTCCATTGCCGTGAGCAGGCTGTTAGCCGTGCAAAGCTCGGAAGCCGGGCAGCCATAGGAATTCCCAACCGCGTCCGGTCGCTTGCTTGGGTCAGGATTATTGCCGTTCAAATCGGTTGGGGCGAGGAAGAACTGCATGCATTCTATGTAGGTGCTGGGCCGACCGACGTTCGCATCCATATTGCGACAGCCGATCCACTTGGCGCCCGGTGCGACGCCGATCTGGTTGCCTGCACCATCATCGCCAACACCCGTGCCCATGGTATGGGTGCCGTGACCATTATCGTCGCATGGAACCGTGAGACTGAATCCGCATGGATTCCCGTTGCCATCGATATCGGCGTGAATCGCATCCCACCAGTTGTAGTTATGATTGGCCGCCGTTCCGTTCCAGCCGCGATAATGGGACTTGAGCGCCGGGTGATCCCACTGCACGCCTGTATCTGCGTTGGCATAGACTGTGTTCTGCCCGGTATCGCCTAATGCCCAGACGTTTGGTACGTTGATCCAGCTCAGGTCCCAGCCAACGGTCGTCGCAGCCTCAGGCGCCTGAGCTGCGGGCTGTTCAAGCTGGACGGAGAAAGCGCGATCGGATTCTATGGCTTGTACATCCGGGCGGGCGGCGAGCGCTTCTACCGCGGCGCGATTGCCTTCTACTGCAAAGGTATTGGCAATCCAATAGGCGCGATACCTTAGGCCAAGAGCATCCAGCTGGGCACGGACGGCGGGCTGAGTAGAGGCTGCCACATTGCGGAGTGCATCGAACACGATCCGCCCGCGTTGGTTGCGGTCCCGCGCAGCCTCTGCCGCGTTTCGCGGATGCGCCTGTTGATTTAAATAGACGAGAAAATGGGCAGTCTGCCCATTTTCAGTATCCTCCAGAACATGAGGATCAATTTTGCCATTTGCGGAGACGGGACTGGACGCGAACGTGGTGAATAGGATGAGGATCATCATCAGAGCTTTTATAAACACGTTTTCAAATCTTATCTTGTGTGACATAGAGGTTTCCTTTGAGAACACAGGGATAAAAAAAAAGGAATTCTCGCAGGCAGACATTTTCAATCCTTCTTTTCTGCCAAAACTTTGTTTGAATATATCATGTGTTAGCGTAGGTGTCAGTACTGCAACCGCATCGTTGTTGATGGAAACGTACTCTCACATAAGACGAACTTGACGCATTGCCTTTTGCAAACAGGGGCTTACTGAAGTGCTTCCTGTTTTTCTTACTTGCTCTGGATCCCCGCTGGGCCAAAAGTTGTACCTGAGTATCCCTGCACCCAATGACGGCTGCGTTGCCTGTCACCAGGGACAGGCTAGGGCGAGCAGGAATAAGGTAGGGCTTTCGCCGGGCTCCAACTGGAGGAACCGATCGATCGAAAGACGATTCTGAATGTTCATCGTCAGATTCCGAATCTGATGATTCGCAGACTCAAACAGGGCTTTCGTAGGTATGTTTTCACAGGCTTCTGCTCCTTCTGCCCAGGAAATCAGATACGAACCATTTCATGTTTGGTACTCCCTCCCCCAGATCCTACCCTTCGGGCTCGCAAGATTGGGGGAGGTTGCGAAGGGACCCTTTAGTTCACCGGGGCCCCTTCGTATATTCTCCGCAGAGAGGAACAGTTGGAAGGATTCCCGACCTCGCAGATGGTGACCCAGATGCTGATGACATCGAACTCCTTGAGGTTCAAGACTGGAGTGGCAATCCCGTGGGGTTCGGCGTTGGCTTCAGACAGGAAAGCCGCACACTCAACACTGGTATCGCTTTGACATTCCCAGTGATACTCTAAAGGAATGTTGCAATCATTCGTATCTGCAGCTGCTAACTGGAGCAACTGTGGAATTTTCAGACCGCTGAGCGGCTCTACATCTGCATTGATCTCACAGGGCGCGCTTCTTGGCACCAGAGCAAAAACCTGCGCATCGCTGAGGGCATTCCCGTAGAGGCGTACGTCGTCCGCAGAAAGAAAGCTTAATTCAGTCCCCAGTCTCACAGGGCCTGAACCTTGAAAGCTGGCAGCTGGGTGGTCACTGCCGACGAGCAGGCCATCTACGTAGGCCTTACGGGTATTGGTGGCGGCGTCGTAGCTGCAGGCATAGTGATGCCAATCCGTGTTTGTGAAGGAACCGGATACGTTGAGATCGTCTGCCCAGAAACCGCACGTGAAGATGGTCGAAGAGCGAAAGCCCATATGGAAGGTTTGATAGGCGCTGGGCGCTGACCCAAGCCTGAAGAAAAACGCAGGCTCGTTACGATCGATAAAGCGCCGGAACCACATGGCTACTGTGAAGGATTGGTTTGCCAGGTTAATCGTGTCCACCGAATGGTAATCTTTGCAACCCAAATCTGACGAACATGCATAACTAATGTCGAGGGCATTCGGGTTGTCGAATCCGGTCGGCGCGCTGTTGCCTGTCCAAGTTCCCCACGGTGTTAATTGCAGGGTATGACCATTGCCCGAAGCATCGGTCGCCGTCGTGCCGTTGCCTTCGTCGAATTTCCAGTAAGCGAGTAGAGTGACCGGCACAACCGTGGCGGTAGGCGTTATGGTTTCCGTCGGGGTTGCAGTAGGGGTATCCGTGAAGGTCTGCGTAGCAGTTGGCGTAGCGGTGGGAATGTTCGTCGCCGTGGCTGTCTGTGTAGCGGTGTATGTAGCCGTTGCCGTTTGCGTATTGGTCGCGGTAGGTGTAAAGGTGAACCTAGGGGTATTGGTTGGTCGGGGGGTATTGGTCGGCTTGGATGTATTCGTCGGTTTCGGTGTATTGCTTGGCTTGGGCGCCGCTTGCACGCTGGCCGGCGTGCCCCCAAAGAATGAGGACAGGATCAGGAAGATGATCGTTAGCAGGCTGGTCTTGTACAGGAATGTTTTCATGGGTCTCCTTGAATATGGGTCGAGTGATAAAAAGCACTAAGAGGTCAATCGTTCAATCTCCAATCTTAAGGAGTTTCGCTCAAAACCGGGAGTGACGGCACTCATAAAGCTGTATGACAGCGTGCCTCTCCCGATATGACGCGCGTCATCCGCACAGGTGACCCGCGTCATATCAACCAGCCGTTCAGTTTGTGCTATGATATTTGTGATGAAACAATCAACGCTCGAGCCGGGTTTATTGCAGACGTTGCGCGTGTATGTGGTCGTGGTGACACTCCTGCTGCCGTTCATCTGGCGCTCCTACAGCCCAACGCTGGGTGTGGAAGGATCGCTTCAGCGGCTCATCACACCTGGGATGCCTGTGCTCGTGTTTCTCATAGTCTACTTGTTCTTTCCCTGGTGGCAACAGCGTATGGGAGGAGCATTTCTGCCAGTGGCGTTCCTTTTGCTTGCCGTACAGGCAGTCTTTGGGAATTATCTAACCCTGCAGTGGCTCGTCCCACCGTCCAAGCAAGAAGCGGCGGCGCTGATGTTAATGATGCGGGCCTGGAGCCTGATCCAGTTTTTGGTCCTGTTTGTCGCCTGGCAATATAACCTGTTCTGGATGATGGTGGCGGGAATCGGGCTCTCCCTGCTGGATACCGCGCTCTACTATCCATTTTTGCATGACAGCCCTGCACTTTATCCCTTTTATTCGGCGCTTGTCATAGGGCGCTTTCTGTCGGTGACGGGGGCAGGGCTTGCATTTGCCTGGTTGATCCAGCGCCAGCGTGAGCACAGAGCCGCTCTGGCAGAGGCAAACCATAAACTGGCGCAGTATGCCGCCGCGACCGAGCAGCTGGCCGTGAGCCAGGAGCGCAACCGTCTAGCGCGGGAACTGCACGATACGCTGGCGCACTCACTCAGCGGCGCGGCTGTCCAATTGGAGGCGGTCCAGGCTTTATGGGATGTCAAGCCAGGTGAAGCGCGTCAAATGCTGGACCAGGCTCTGGAAGTCACGCAAAATGGATTGACCGAGGCACGCCGCGCCCTGCATTCCCTGCGTGCCAGTCCACTGGAAGATCTTGGTCTTGTGCTTGCGATCAGCGATATGGCGAAGTCCACCGCCGCCCGCAGCAACCTGCGTCTCGAGCTGGAGGCGCAAAATCATGTTGAAAACTTGTCCCCAGAGGTAGAGCAGTGTGTCTACCGGATCGCGCAGGAAGCCGTGGCAAATGTCGCCCGCCATGCCGAGGCAACTTCGCTGCGCGTCAGCCTTCGGCATGATTCCAAAGCACTCATTCTTACCATCGCCGACGATGGGCACGGCTTTGATCCCTACCAGGTCAATGACGCTCGCTATGGCTTAAAGGGCTTGCGTGAACGAGCCGAGATGATCGGCGCGGCGCTGCATGTGGATAGCACAATGAAATCCGGCACAACCATACAGCTGGTTCTGCCGTTAGCAGAGGCAGGATCATGATCCGCGTATTGATTTGTGACGATCAGGATGTAGTGCGTGAAGGTTTGCGCGCCATCCTCAGCACCGTGCCAGAAATCGAAGTAACGGGTCTGGCAAGCGATGGCGCGGAAGCAGTGGAAGCCGTCGAAAAGCGCCAGCCCGATGTCGTGTTGATGGACCTGAACATGCCGGGCGTGAACGGCATCCAAGCCACTCGCAAGATCCATGAAAAATTCCCCAGCGTCCATATCCTGGCACTGACCACCTACGATGCCGACGAATGGATATTCGACGCGATCCGCGCCGGGGCCTCGGGCTATCTGCTCAAAGGCACGCCGCGCGCCGGTCTCATCAAAGCCATCGAAGGCACAGCCGCGGGGCAAACCTTTATTGACCCCTCTGTGGCGGGCAAGCTATTTACCCATGTGGCCGGGACAACCGTGGTGCACGATTCAACGGTTGCCGAGTCGCTGAGCCCCCGTGAACGAGAAATCCTACGCCTGCTGGCAAACGGACAATCGAATACCGACATTGCTGCCCAGTTGTTCCTCTCGGAAGGCACCGTGCGTAACTATGTGAGCGCGGTCTTTTCAAAATTGGGCGTCACAGACCGCACGCAGGCCGCGGTCATCGCTCTGCGGCACGGGCTGGTGGATTGAGTTACCGCTTGAAAAGAGATTCGACCACTCCACACCCATTTCACTCATTTCTCGATCCCCAGGCTAGCCAAAGCATTCACTTTGCCCCTCAAATCAAAACCAAAAAATAAACAAAGATGCTCAACACGCAGGGTTGTGCATGATCTGTTGGCGGTTTCTGGAAAATTTATGTCCCCACGGGTTCAAGTATCATCCCCTCAATGGGGACGCGGGTTGTTAAACAAAAACACGCCTGACGGCATGTTCTTAGGCTGTGCCCCCACGGGGATTCGAACCCCGGTCGTAGCCTTGAAAGGGCTGCGTCCTAGTCCACTAGACGATGGGGGCAGGTGGTAGCATCGCTGACGTGAGTCAGCGATGTGGTATGTGTTGGCTCGAAGCCTCCCATACCAAGCGGGCGGATTTTATCATCGCACTACCGTGCGGTCAAGCAATTTTGCTTATTTGTCTTCTTTGGCGCGCTGACCGAGCAATGCGAGCAAATCCACTTTTTCGCGATTGAAGAGAATACCGGGACTTTCCACTTTTAGATTGGGAATCAAGATGGCGCTCAACGTCGCTTGATACAGTGGAATAAAGTTGCGCGCCCGATCGGCGATCATGACGGCAAAATCAAAGCGACCAGCTACTTCCAGTTTCCCTTCCAGTTCGTAAACATTTGTTGCCAGACGCGCTGGCATTTCCACGATACTGCTATAGCCACCGCGCTGAATCCCTGCTGGTCCCAGATCCTCACGCCGCGCGGCACAGACGGCAAACACCTGTGCTTTGATCAAGCGGACAATTTCGAAATGATCCACGAGCTTGGTGGGCATATGGATGCGGGCTAGGCGCGCGTCGTGGATCTCGACATGAGATTTATTAATGTCATTCATGATCCCCATGATGCCGTTGGTGGAAGACATAATCTTCCCCACGATGCGGTATCCGGAGGTATAGATGTCGGCAGGAAGGAAACGGTAGGTTCGCGGGGAAGAGTCCATTTTGCTGCCTTGTGTTTATTGATGAGAGTTAGTCGAGAGGGGGATGGGAAATGTTTGGTTTCGGGGCGCCCGGCCGACGTGCCCGCTTGACGAGGCGGGTTGGTTTCCCGGCATTTGGGTCGAGAAGCATAGCCAGCCAGGAGATGGCGCGTTCGTCGTATTCGCGCTTTCCGCACATATCACAAATCCAGGCGGGAAAGTTCGGAACGGTAATCAATTCTTCGCCAAGCCACGTGAAATAGGTAATCAAGCGGAGCTGCATGACTCCGGCATTGCATTCTGTACATGGAAACGACGTAGAAGCATGGCTTGCGGATAAAAGTGATTCACTCATCGGATACTCCACAATTCCTGGGATGCGGTAGCTACCGGTAAATTCAACCAGCTGAGATGCCTGATGATCTGCCATTCCTTGGGAGGCCAATAAATTACTACCGCCCGTCCAATCACGTTTTTGATGGGTAACAAGCCCCACTGATGTGAGTCCCTGGAATCATTACGGTTATCGCCGAGCACAAATAACTCGTCAGGCGAGACGGTCCATGTGCCTTCATAGGCCGGCGGGGCATTGATATAGGGTTCATTCATCGCGACGCCATTGATGCTCAAGACACCGCCCTGCACGGAAATGGTATCGCCCGGCAAGCCAATGACGCGCTTGATCAAATCTTCTTCCGGGTTGACGGGGAAGATGAAAACCACAATATCCCCACGTTGCGGCGTACCTAATTTATAAGCAAGCTTGTTGACTAGGATATATTCGCCATCCTGCAGCGTTGGTCGCATGCTGAAGCCGTCCACGCGCACGCGGGCGGATACCGCATTAATTCCAAAATAAAGTACAACAGCCAGAACGAGAGTTTCCAGGATATCGAGTACAAATCGCTTCCAATCGGTAGGCTGTTCGCCAATAGGCTCGGTGATCGTTTCGGGCTGGGGTTGGGTATCGGGTTGAGTTGTTTCCAAGCGCTAAAGTCTCCGCAAAAGATTATACTGCTTTTTAATATGGTGATGTTTTCCTGGCTGGCAGTCTAATGATATTCCAATGAATCGACCGGTCATCCTGTCAGGGATGCTTCATTGGCAGCCCAATTGCGTATAAACTCAGCCTGCTCGCGGGTTTCAGGCGATTGTGGATGAATCCTGCTCTTGGGCACATCCCGCCACCAGGCCGCCAATTGACCTAACGCCTGTTCGCCGCTTAATCCGCGGCGAACCAGATAACAGCCGACTGTGGTCCCTGTCCGACCGATCCCGCCCCAGCAATGGAGATATACCTTGCGTCCCGCCGCGAGGCTTTCGTCGAGCCGGTCGAGAATAGACTTCATGAGCTCGGGAGTGGGCAACCCGAAATCTCCAATCGCAAATCGATCATGTTGAATTTCCACACCATAGATTTGTGACTCCTCCTGCAGGAGTCCAAGATAAGGTATGGTTTCGTCCAGATTGGTCAGATCGATGAATGTGTTGAAACCCGCCTCGATCAATCCGTCCAGGCGTTTGCGGGCTGTTTCCACGTCAAAATGGCCCGGGTATTCCCCTGCGAGAAAACGATCTTCCACCACCCAGTAGGATTCCGGAATGGGATGTAGTCGTGGTTGATTCATTTATTGTGGAAAGACAGTGCACAACCTGTTCAGGATCTGAGCACGCAAAACGACAAGCTCTGGGTGCTCATAAAAGAATAACACCTTTTGATCGGCGATGGTGCTGCCTGTAGGTTTGGGCGCCAGGACGAAATATGTCCACGACTCGGCGATGTCTTCGACGGGATTGGCGGTCGCGTATTCGCTGACGAAGCGATCCTCGTAGTTGAAATAAAACTGGCTCATTTTTTCGTAGTAGTCACGTTCGTCCTGGATTTTGTTAATCTCATTCCACTCATCGTAGATATCACTCCAGAAGCGTTGATAAAAATGAT
>DATHUN010000450.1:0-19914 GCA_035462205.1 Anaerolineales bacterium | reverse complement strand
GGGATATATTTTGTTATTTGCGGGTCGCAGTAAAGCGCCCAGAGCTCATCCAAATCCTGGATCACTTGATGGCGCAGCAAAAGCCGGTTTGTTTCAAGAACGGTTGACATTCTAAAAAGGCTTGAGAACCATTAACGCCGCGACGATGACGACAATGATCTCCTCCACACCATGTGCTAATCGGTTGGCTTTGTCATGGAGTACGGCGTGTAATTCAGGAGTGACGCGGCCTTCGGCGAGCGCCGCTTGCAAAAGGGATTCCACTTTCCTGTTGTGGGGAAGGAAGATGGTAGGAACCATCACCATAGCAATAAGGATCAGAATATTGGAAGCCAACAACCAGTTCTGAGATGCGCCCTGCAAAAAACCAAAAATGGGCCACTTCAACATCAACGCCACAATGACGCCGAGCACAATCACCAGATTGCTGCCTGGAATGACCATAGACCGATCCAATCGCCCCACCACCCGTGTGAGCGAGGCGATTGCTTTTGGATCATCACACTTCTTGGCGATTGCCCGCACCAGCTGCCGCGCAAAAATGCCGCCGACCATCACAATCACAGCAAGGATGTGTAAGAACTTGAAAAAGTTATACCAATTCATTTTGCCTCGTTGTATTCCTCTGTTGACTACCAGATTCGTCCGGTTTGACATTCGATTGTTAACGACGAATCGAGATTCAGCGCGGGCGTTTGTGACAATCTTAGGATCATAATTCCGTGTTCTTCAGGCGTAGGGACCAATCCTTGTTCGCTGCGTCCAGCCAGTGGACCTCGCCAGGTTTGCCAGCCGAGCCGTTCATAAAAAGTCTCACGATCCGTCCCCAAGCAAGAGATGACATATTCCTGATCTATTTCTTCTGCCAATCGCCGCATCACAGCGCTGCCATAGCCTTGACCTTGAAAAGCAGGCAAAGTTGCTACGGCATCAATGTAAGCCGCCTTCATCACCGGATGTCCTTCTGGCTGCAGCCAGCGCGTGGTAACCATGGCGTGACTTACTACTTGATCATTATGATACGCAAGAAAATGCCGGCCACCACTTGGAACATAGGCAAAAAGATTTTTGAAGTCCTCTTCCTGGTGCGCGGCAACGCAAACCTGGATGACCTGTGCACGAGTGGATGCAGTCAGGTTCTCGGTCTGGTCTGAGGTGATAAAGATTGCCTTGGTCATCAAATCCTTTTCATCGCATATAGCATGATGGAATCGATTATACGCGTCCGATGCCAAATAACAACTTCTCACGATCCATGGGCGCGGGACCATGGATTGCCAAGGTAATTTGGGGACGTGGCTGATGCCATGGTCGAAGATGAATTACTTGCCGGGCTGGGTCACGCGCATCAAATGCAGCTGCAATCGTTGTACCTTGATCTTTACATTCATAACGAATAGTTTCCCACAGCAAGTTGGCAACCTGCGATTGCGATGGTTCGTACCATAATCCACTGACGTTGACATCTCGTATGACGAAATCGGATGGGAGTAGATGGAACACACGATTGATCATGCGGAGAGGTGCTGGAGGGTTGTTGAGCGTATCGGATTTTAATAGTCCGCGCACCCAGATCTGGGCACCTGCCAGGAGGTTCCCATTTTTATCGATTGCTGCTAAGTAGCGATATGGCTTTTTTCCGCCGACCGAAACGCCCAGAGCCTTGACAATGGAATTTGCATCACCAGGCGGATAAAGATTATGGTTTTTATAAAATGCATTTTGCTTGCTGGCAAATGCTTCGTATTCGTGGCTCTCGATTTGACGAACCGTTATGCCAGGAAGCAATTTCGGTTGCCGTTTGCGGGCAGGTACGATAATCACATTGATGGCTGACTCTGCAAATTCGCGGCACCATTTTGTTGCAACCGCATGCGAGGCATGATTGTCAGAGAGCATGCCTGTGCCAATCACGCACTTCTCTCCAAAAGTTTCTCTCGCCCGTTGGATACGCCAACTGGCAATCTGATATCCCAGCCCTTGCCCACGAAAATCCTTATGGACTTTGAGCCCATCCAGGAAAGCGAAAGGGAAAACATCGCCGTTAAATTGAGCTTTGCCAAACCGAACCGTACCCATTCCGATAAACCCGTCTACATCGGGGTGTTCCACCACAACCCCCTCCGTAGGATATTCGGTTCCAAAACGGATTGCCTCATACGGGTCCACGAGAAAACGTGTAGTGAGATCTCCTTCGAATTGGGTAATGAGCTTGGTAAGCGCGGGCCCATCCGAAGGTTGTATTGCCCGCAGGCTAAATTTTAGATTCACAATGAAAGCTCCATGTTATTTGGATATTTGTAGGGCGAAAGTTATTTTTTGAGCCTCTTGAAAATTCAAGAGCTTAAAGCCAGGTCAATCGCCTGTTCCATCGTCAATGCCCGGCCCTGTGCCCATAAGGTTGCAAATTCAAGCTCTGTCATGATCGCCCGCAGATCCCTGACTTCCCGCTCGTACTCCGCCCGCTCCGGCGGTTGCATGTGGATGTTAATTTTCTCCCTTAGAATTTCTGCTGCCCCAAGTAACTGTAGCGCGCGCTCGGGTTCCTCATGAGCCTTGGCGAGGAAGGCAAAACATTCCAGCTGGTGTGCAATCGCGGCACGATGACCTAGCTTTTGCCAAACCCGGATCGTTTTGCGATATGCCTGCTCAGCTTGTTGAAGCTTTCCTTCGAACCGATCCATGTGCGCAAATTCACTGTGGATCATGTTGACGCGATGCTCATCCTTCATCTCTTCAAACAGAGGCAGACAATAAGCAAAGCGCTCCCGTGCCATGGCATAGTTTCCCCGGAACATCGCTCCCCGGCCCGTACTAAAATACATCATCAGACCTGTCCAAGTATTGGAAATTTCCGTGGTTAACTCCAGTGCTTGCTGCTCATACTTCACGGCGGCTTGCACGTCGTGATTCACCATCATCTCTACTTGTGCCATCATTCCATATGCCATGCCGAGACCGAATTTATCACCCGCGTTCCGGCAGAGCTCCACCGCCTCCTCGATCTGAGATCGAGCAGCTTCGACCTCGCCTTCAAAAAGTCTTGCCGATCCGGAAAACGCCAGGGCAGTCGCCAACAGTTGCACATCGCCTAATTGCCGGGCGAGGGCGATACATTCATTGCCGATCTTATAGGCGTTGATATTGTCGCCCTGGCTGTAACATAAAAAGGATGCGGCCTGTAAAGCTTTGGCGCGGATGATCATCTGCCGACGTTGCGCCTCTCGATCTTCTGCCTGGGGCAGCCTCGTGGCGCGCTCAAAAGCTGCGTTCGCCAATACCATTCCCTCGGCACCTTGTCCGCGCCGGAACCAGTAATAGGCGAGACTGCCGACGATCTGCAGGCAGGCTTCCACATCATGATCCAGACCCCACTCGAACGCGGCATGGATGTTGTCATTTTCTGCGTCCAACTTGGGAATCCAGTCCAGAACTTCACTTGTATCCATGTAGGGACCGGTCTCTTCACTGAACTTCACAAAATAATTCAGATGAGCATCGCGAATACGCTTTGCTTCGCCCGTCTCGAGCAACTTGTCGCGCGCGTATTGGCGAATCGTTTCCAGCAGGTGGTATCGTGTTGCCTCCGCGCCTTCGTCTACAATCACCAGCGACTTATTTACAAGCTGTGTCAGCAGATTCAGAATGTCTAAATCGGGACAAATCGCTTCCGCCGCTTCGAAGGTCCAGCCTCCAACGAAGACGGAGAGTCGTCGTAATAATGCCCGCTCCTCCTCGGAGAGGATGTCATAGCTCCAGTCGATCAGGGCGCGTAATGTTTGCTGGCGCGGCAGGGCCGTGCGTGAGCCGCCAGTTAACAATTTGAAGCGATCGTCGAGTCGCGTGGCAATCTGTTCCGCAGAGAACATTGCGACGCGCGCTGCGGCTAACTCCAACGCCAGGGGAATGCCGTCAAGACGCGAGCAGATTTGGGCGACGGAAGAAGTGTTTGAATCCGACAATTGGAACTTGGGGTTGGCTGCCTGAGCGCGCTCTACAAACAGCTGGACCGATTCAAATTCCTCAAGCGCTTCGCGCCTGACCTCAACCGGATTTGGCGCCGACAGTGACGGCACACGATAAACAGTTTCGCCACCGATGCCAAGCGCTTCGCGGCTGCTGGCTATGAATTTGATCCGTGGACTCGTGCGAAGGATTTGGTCCACGAGATAGGCACACTCTTCCACCAGATGTTCACAGTTGTCAAGAATCAATAAAAGGTGCTTTGAGCGTAGATAATCGAACACGATTTCCTGCAGCGGCATGCCCATTTGCGTCCGCAGGTTGAACATCGACGCGATGGTCTGTAAAATGAGCGATGGATCGGCAAGTGCTGCCAGCTCCACCAGCCAGACGCCATCCTTGAACTCCGAAAGCTGTTCCGCCGCGACCTGTAATGACAGCCTGGTTTTCCCCGTCCCACCGGGACCGATGAACGTGAGCAGGCGTGTGGATTGAAATAATTGGTTTGCTTCGCGTATTTCACGTTCGCGCCCAATGAAGGAGGTCACTTGGAAAGGAAGGTTATTCGGGAGCGTATCGAGCGAACGAAGCGCCGGGAATTCCTTCGGCAGGTCAGGTGCAAGCACTTGGAAGATGTGCTCCGGCTGTGTTAAATCTTTAAGCCGATGTTCGCCGAGATCGAGCAGCGAAAGGTCGGCAGAAAGACGTTCGCGGGCGAGTTCGGCTGTGACTGCGGACAACAGGATTTGTCCGCCATGCCCGACGGACATCAGACGAGCAGCGCGGTTCAAGACTGGACCATAATAATCTCCGGCGCGCAATTCCGCTTCGCCGGTGTGCAGTCCCATGCGCACTTTTAGTTCGAATGGATAAGGTGAATTAGAGACGAGAGACTCGAGATGACGTTGCGCAACGAGTGCCGCGAGGATCGCCTCGACGGCGGTTGCGAACACCGCATGGATTCCATCGCCGGTGGTTTTGATGACATGGCCGTGATTCGCCGCGATGGATTCCCTCAAAATTGCATCATGATTTGCCAATGCCAGCTTCATCTCCTCCGGATATCTTTCCCAGAGTTGCGTGCTACCTTCAATATCCGTAAATAAAAATGTGACCGTTCCGGAAGGAAATTCAGCCATTTGTTCTCAGACTCTCAGTTCAGATACGCATTTCTGATATTTGGGTTGTGTTCTGTACTGCCAACTCGATTGCTTCTTCCATCGTCAAGTTCTTACCCTTTGACCATTCCAATTCGAATTGGCTTTGATCCATGATTGTCCGCAGGGTTGCAAGTTGCTCGTTAAAATAAGCTTGTTCGTCTGGAGTCATTGTCGTGCCATCGTTCGCACGGAATGTGTTTGCAGCGGCCAATAATTGCAGGGCGCGCTCATTCTGCTTCTGTGCCAGTGCAATGAACCCGAAACATTCCAATTGATGGCAAACGGCCCCGATCTGGCCCATGTGTCGAAACGCGGCAATGGTTTCGCGGTAAAGGACGAGTGCATTCTCATGGTTGCCCAGCTTACGCTCCATGTGCGCCAGATTGCTTTTCTCGAGAATAACATTGAAACTAGCTTCAATTTCCTGGTAGATGAGCGCTGACTCTTGGAAATATTCGCGTGCTTTATCGTAGTCAATTTTCTCGATGGCAATCCTGGCGGCGACCTCATATGCCTGCGCTTCCTGAGAGCGAAGTCCTGCATTTTGTGCCAGGCGCAAAGACTCCTCGATATAACGTTGGGCCGAGTCCAGGTCATGATGTAACGTCACGATCACACGCGCCAGGACGTTCAGCGAGCGGCAGATGCTGTAAGCATCCTTCTCTGCCCGGGCGATGGAGTAGCTTTCGCGCAATATCGCTTCTGCTCGCTCGCGTTCCCCCAAAAATTCGAGCGGATAAGCCAGCACGACCAAAGCAAAAGATAGTCCGCGGCGATCCTTGCTGCGACGGTAGATCGCGACACTTTCTTCGGCCGTGCGTTTGGCTTTCGTGTTATCGCCTAACGACAAATATAATCTTGTCAGCCCGCGTAACGCTTTGGCGCGTGCAATTTGACGTTCTTCGGCCGTAGTCCCACGGATAAACGGATTCTGTTGCACTTGCTCGAGTGCTTTCTGTGTCCAGCGAAATCCTTCGGCGGAAAATCCAGCCGCGGTCCAAAAGAGATTTGCCGCGCCGACAATGCGCAGCGACTTGTATGGGCTACGGTCCAATCCCCATTCCAATGCGCTGCGAATATTGTCCTGCTCGGCGGACATGCGCTTTTGCCAAAGAACCTGATCCCTGCCTTTTAAGTTTTCATCTGCCAATTCCACGAACCGGACAATATAATCAAGATGGCGATCTCTAATTTCTTCGACTTCATTCGTTTCAAAAAATTTCTCGCGTGAATATTGGCGAATCGTCTCCAAACGGTGATATCTCATGTCACCCACAGACTCTTCCAGGAAGACCAGGGATTTATCGATCAGGCGTGTCAGCAGATCGAGAACGTCAAACCCGGTTGTTTTCTCCCCGCAAACGAACTCGGCGGCCTCCAGCGTCCAACCACCGACGAAAACTGCCAACCGGCGGAACAAGACTTTCTCGTCCTCCGAAAGCAGGCTATAGCTCCAATCGATCATCGCCCGCAGGGTCTGTTGGCGCGGCAAGGCGGTGCGCGAACCACCGGTCAGCAAACGGAAGCGGTCATCGAGCCGGGCCGCGATCTGTTCGGGAGTAAGAACTTTTACGCGCGCCGCGGCCAATTCGATCGCCAGTGGAATACCATCCAAGCGGAAACAGATCTGGGCGACGAAAGAAGCGTTGTCCTGGGTCAAAGCAAAATTGCTATTGGCAGTTGCCGCCCGCTCGACGAAAAGTCGAATTGAATCTAATTTTTCCAGTTCACTAATCGATGGCAAGTTTACCGGGTTCGGTGTTGCCAGAGACGGCACGCGGTATGCCATTTCACCTGCAATCCCTAAGGCTTCGCGGCTGCTGGCAAGAATCTTCAGCTTTGGACAGGCGCGTAGCAATGTCTCACTGACTTGTGCGCAGGCATCGATTACATGCTCGCAGTTATCCAGGAGCAGAAGAATGGTCTTGGTACGCAGATGCTCGATGAGAACATCGAGGATATCGCGGCGCCTATCTTCCCGCAAGCTGAAAGTGGAGAGTAAAGTTTGTGGGATGAGAGCAGAGTCGGTTACGGGGGCAAGTTCTGCAAGCCAGACGCCATCAGAAAACTGACCCAAACAATGATTACCCACTTGCAGGCTGAGTCGTGTTTTCCCCGCGCCGCCGGATCCGGTGAGCGTCACGATTCGATTTGCTTCCAATAGCTGTTGGATATCCTGTATCTCTTTTTCACGCCCAATGAACGTTGTGAGCTGAGAAGGAAGATTGTTCTTAATGACTTCGAGAGTCTTTAGCGGAGGAAATTCTGAAGGCAGGTCGGGAACAGATACCTGATAAATATGCTCGAGCTGCAGAACATCTTTGAGCCGTCGCTCGCCCATATTTATGAGTTGTATCTGGGCGAGAGGTGTCTCGTTTATCGAATCGCAGGCGGTTTGTGACAATAAGATCTGTCCACCATGACCGGCAGACATAATTCGCTGTGTCAACGCCAGGGTGGTGTAGCCTGAATATTGAATTCCACCTCCGCTGCTTTTTCCCTGTGCAGTGCCCGTGTGTATCCCCATGCGGACTTTAATGGGCGCCGGTGACCATGCTTCTGCCTGCAATTGTCGCTGCCCATCTAGTGCCGCCTGCACCGCATCGTGAGCCTGATGAAACGCAGCACAAAACGAATCGCCGACGATCTGGAAAACAATGCCGTTGTGGGTTTGAATCGCTCGATTCAGAATTTCATGGTGCCGCGCCAGGAGAGCTGGCATCTCGTCCGGATGTTCCTGCGCCAGTTTCGTGCTGCCTTCGATGTCGGTAAATAAGAATGTTACAGTGCCCGAGGGGAGCATACCGATAAGTTCCTCTATTGCCAACACAACGGACTATTTTGGTTTGTTTGCCTCATTGAAGAAATCAAAAGGCGGTCGTTGATTGAGCTTGATTAGGTTCGCGCCCATCTCGCCCACATAAAGAGCGCTGAGCGAGCCCGTATCGCAGCTTAAGCGCTGGAAATGATCGAGCGGTAAGCCTAGAAAATGGGCGACGGCAAGCTTGATAGGATCGGCATGGAATACTACGGCAATAATGTCCTTGGGCTTGCTATGTTTCCTCATGATGCTTTCCAATGTGTCCGCAATGCGAGTTTGCACATCGATAAAGGATTCGCCTTCCGGGAATTGGAAACGGGAAGGGGAGTGTTGTACCACCTTCCACGCATTGGTGAGTCGCAGCGATTTCAACGATTTTCCCTGCCATTTGCCGACATTCGCGTCCACGAGATTGGGTTCTTGAATGATGTCCAATTTGTGGGCGGTAGCGACCGGGGCGGCCGTTTCCATGGCCCTCTCCAGTGGAGAGGAGTAGATGGCTTTGATCGGAACGCGGATCAGCGCTTCCCCCAGTGCCTGAGCCTGTTTCTGTCCTCGCTCGTTGAGATGGATTCCAGACAGGTGTCCGGCTAACTTACCGGTTTTTACAAAATCATTTTCGCCGTGACGGATGAGTAGTAGGAGAGGCATGTTTGCATATGGATGATTGAAGGTTTGATCTCAAAGGTGCAATGACCTGCAACCTTCGACCTTCAATTGATAACTATTTTATCTTTCTCTTCATTTCTTGAATTTGCTCTTCACTCATAGCCGGGATGTTGTCCACTTTGGTGATGCCCAGCGCCTTCCGTTGCGCTTCGCGCCACATTTCCAGGCGTGCTACCACCTGAGATTCATACCCTTCCTGTGACGGTTGGTAGAAATACGTACCCAAGAGACGCTTCGGTAAATATTGCTGCGGGGTGAAATGTCCGTCGTATTCATGAGGATAGACATAATCCTTGCCATGACCCATGGCGGCCGCATCCCGATTTGAATCCTGGAGATGGCGCGGCACCGAGACCTGTCCCTCCTGCTCGATCTTTTTCATGGCATTGAAATATCCGCCCGCACTGTTGGACTTGGGTGCAGTGGCAAGATAGAGCGTCGCTTCGACGATCGGGTAAATCCCTTCGGGCAGACCGATATAGTCAAACGCTTGGGCGGCGGACGAGACCACGACGAGCCCCATCGGGTCGGCGAGACCAATATCTTCACCGGCAAGTATGATCAGGCGGCGGATGATGAACTTTGGGTCTTCCCCGGCATAGATCATTTTGGCGAGCCAGTATAATGCCGCGTCCGGGTCGGAGCCGCGCACCGATTTGATGAAGGCGCTGATCGTGTCATAGTGCGCATCGCCTTCTTTATCGTAAAGCACAGCACGGCGCTGAATCGATTCCTGCGCAACGTCGAGGGTGATGTGAATCACTCCTTTTTTATCTGGTGGCGTGGATTCGACGGCAAGCTCGAGGGCATTCAGGGCGTTACGTGCATCGCCGCTGGCAATATCAATCAGGTGGGCACGCGCATCTGGGTCCAGTTTAATGCGCTTGTTCCCGTAGCCGCGTTCCTTATCCGACAGAGCGCGATCAAGCAGAATCCCGGTCTCCTCTTGGTTCAAATTCCGTAACTGAAAAACGCGCGAGCGTGAGATCAAGGCTTTGATCACCTCGAAATACGGATTCTCCGTTGTAGCGCCGATGAGTGTCACCGTTCCATTCTCGACGTGTGGCAGCAGCGCGTCCTGTTGGGCTTTGTTCCAGCGATGGACTTCATCAACAAAAAGAATAGTCCGGATGTTATGAAGGCGTCTGCGTTCCAGTGCTTCTTCGATAATGACGCGCAAGTCTGCCTTGCCCGCCAGGATCGCTGAGATGGTGACAAAATGACTCTTGGTCGTATTGGCAATGACTTGTGCGAGAGTAGTTTTTCCCGTGCCTGGCGGTCCCCAAAGGATAATGGAGGAAAACAGTCGGTCGGCTTCGATGGCGCGGCGCAACAACTTTCCCTCACCGACGATGTGTTCCTGGCCGATGTACTCATCCAGCGTACGCGGGCGCATGCGTGCCGCCAGCGGTGCTTCCTGTTTCATACGCTCCCGCATGGCATGGTCAAAAAGATCGTCACTCATGGGGTGATTATAATGTCGTTACTACTTCAAAAGGAAAATCAATGAACCACTTTGAGAACCGAATTTCCGAGACTGTGGATGCCGCCCAGGCAAAGTTGGTCGCTTTTCTGCAAAAGATGGTCCAAACCGCCAGCCTGCCGGATCATGAGAATGACATCCAAAACCTGATCGCACAAAAATTGCGGTCGATGGGGTTGGATGTAGAGATGGTCCCGTCAAACTTTGAGAACCTGCGCGAGCACCCTGCTTTTGGGGACGATGGATTTTCGCCGAGCGAACGGATCAACGTCGTGGGGCGCTGGGCCGGCACGCAAACTGGAGCAGGAAAATCACTTATCCTCAACGGGCATGTGGATGTCGTCCCGGTGGGTGATCTTGCCCTGTGGCAGGATTCGCCGTGGAGTGGCGCGATCCGTGACGGCAAGCTGTATGGTCGCGGCTCCTGCGATATGAAAGCAGGTCTGTGCGCAGGGATCTTTGCCGTGGATGTTTTGCAGCGGCTTGGTTTTCAACCTGGGCGGGATGTGCTGATCGAAAGTGTGATCGGGGAAGAGTCCGGCGGCATTGGCACGTTGACCACCATCGTCAAAGGCTACAGCGCGGACGCGGTCATTTTGCTGGAGCCCACACGCCTCGAGATCTCTCCTGTCCAATCGGGAGCGCTGACGTTCCGACTCACGGTGCCCGGGCGTTCCATCCATGCGGCGATGAAGCCATATGGGGTTAGCGCCCTCGAAAAATTTGTAGTGCTTCTGAATGTGATTAATGAGTTAGAAACAGAACGACACAGGAATTTCAAGCATCCTCTCTATGAAGATCCGAATAACATCGCACCGATCAACATCGGAACCGTACGCGGCGGCGAATGGCATTCGACTGTCCCTGAAGAGGTTGTCGCTGAGGGACGGATGGGTGTTTTACCGGGCGAGTCCAATGAAGCCGCGCGGCAGGCGTTGGGAGAAGCAATTCAAAGCGCATCAGAGGCAGATCCATGGTTGCGTGCGCATCCCCCGCGCCTGGAATGGTTCGAAGGTCAATTTGAATCGGGCGAGACGCCGCTCGATCATCCGATCATCCAGCGACTTGCTGCAGCCCATGCAAAGGTGACTGGCTCCGCGCCGACGATGCGTGCTGTCACCTATGGCTCGGACATGCGCCTTTTCACTAACCATGCCAAGATTGCGGCGACCCATTACGGTCCCGGCGATGTGGGTATGGCACATGCAGTGAATGAATTCGTGCCTCTCGAAGAAGTGCTGACGGTGACAAAAGTAGTGGCGAACCTGATCACACAATGGTGTGGCGGAGCAAGTTCTGTTGAGAGTTGACGGATGGGTAGGAAACAAAATGGGCTGTGAAAACTGCCCATTTTGTTAGTGTGTCAACTTTTGCCCTCTTTTTCCGCCGGGTTTGCACCGGTACCGCGCAAATTAACTGCGTGTTTGAGAACATCAAACCAGAAGGGAGCACCCTGTCTGGCGGCCAGAGCGGTGAGGAAAATCCCCCCCAGCTTACTAAATATATTCGTCTGATTATTGGCTTGCGGAGGAGCAAGACATTTATTGGATGGTAATGGAATTCCAAAGGACTGTGCCTCGCCAGGAAACAGCTTGCAGCTATTGTCAGAGCTGGAATTGAATCCCCATCCGACTGGCAAATTCAACTCCGAGAGCCGATCATTGAGATTTTGGATAGACTGTTGCGGATTGGTCTGTCCACTCTGCCCATTTTGTGCATTCTGTTGAGCTAACTGCGCTGCCTGCGCCGCAAGAAGCTGCCGGACGGAGGGATCGCGCCATAAGTAAACTGTCAGGTTAATCGAATCCACATTGAGTAGGAACGCAACGAGAAAACCGATGAGCAATGCCATCGTCTGCGAGTAGCGCTTGAAGACGCCGCTGACGCGATCCATTGAATCATCAAACCACTTCTCGATATTGCCGCGTGCTCGGGCGAGACGCGCTTCCTTGTCCGCTGCATATTCTTCAACATTCAGCAGCAATGCATTTAGAGTTTGGTTGACTTCCGGGCTAATCACGCTGAGTGCCGCTACGCCTCGCCGTAGGTTTACCAACGCTGCATTGACCTCGTCAACCGGCTGTTGATCCACCACTTCCTGCATTTGGCTCTTGAGGAGCGGAGCTTCTTCAAGAGCAACCCGTAATTTTTCTTCGATTGCGGCAATCATCTTTTCGTCGAGCTGCACAGAGGGATATTTTTTGCGGAGGTCAGCGATAAAACTCTGTAATTTCTCTTTCAATAACTTTGTTGTTCGCAGCGTAATCGCAGTACCTGCTTCTGTTGCCGCGGCGCTGCGAGCAAACTCTGCCAAGATACTCAGTTCATCAATCACCGCCTGATGAACGGTCAATTTTCTGCTGTTGTTGAGATCCTCACGTAGGCGTAGAATCCCCTGTTGAATAATAGATGCTTCTGTATTGGCTGTCATGGCGATATCGAACAATGCTAGCGCAAATTGCTGCGAGGGGATATAGGAAGGTCGCTTTCTCTTTTCCTTGGTGAAGCCGCGCAGGATAGGATAACGGTAGAACCATTCCGGGATTCGAGATGGTGTGCTTCTCTTTCTGGCGGTTAGCCCCCGAATCACAGGGTGATCGTAGAATTGCGCCTTGAGATTGGGGTTGGCGAGCATTTCATGGATGGCATTCTCTAGATCTCTTGCACGTTTATCGAGACGTGTCGTGATCCATTCCTGGATTTGAATAGTGGTCAAGCTGAGCACGATCCACACAAAAATAATACCAATAGCGACTTCGACAATCGCGCCTAAATCCATATCGGACTCCTAATAGTGAGAACGGTTCGGGAACCGGAATCAGCCTGCGGCTTCGAAAGAGTCGATGGCCGATTTTTGATCTTTGAACGTTTCGATGAACATATCGAATCCGCTCAGTTCGAAGGCTGTTCGGGTTTCTTTCGAGAGGTTCGAAAGCTTCAGATGAGGAGACTTATACGTTCCTGCATTGATGCCCCGCCGGGCGTCCTCTTCGCTGATCGGATTTTTCGTGTCTTTGGCACGGAGCTTATTGAAGATCTGATGCAGGGAACGCAGCCCGGCGCTGCTGAAAAATGGAGAATGTGAAAGGTCAATGAGCAGATATTGTGTTCCGCTGTCGATGAGCTCTTCCGCTTTCTGCTGAAATTGTTGGTACGTTTGCGAATCGACATTCCCCTCTACATGCATGACGGTCACAGGCACACGTCCATGTACAGTCGATACCTGGATGTTCATAACGCTTCTCCTCTCAACTGGATTTGGCAATAACCTAGTATATAGAAACGCGCTTTAAAATACAAGCCTTTTGATTCTCGTTTCAGGCGTTCGGCAGCTCAGGCTGGCTGCGGATATGCGCCTGGTTGACAATATAGATGCCAATGAGGGCGATCACACCGCCAATTCCCTGCCAAATGCTGGGGATTTCGCCAAGCAGAGGAATCGCCAGGAGTGTAGTCATGACCGGCTGGAGGATCATGGTTGGGGAAACTACAGAGGCGGGAAGATGACCGAGTGCGTACGCCAGCGACATATAGCCGATCAACTGGGAGACCAATGCCGTAGCAAGAAAGACCAGCCAGGTGTTCCTATCAAAGCCAGTCAGTGAATTTCCCAAGGCCAGGTTTATGATAAAAAGCGAAAATGTCGCGCCGATACCCACAAACCAAATATGTGTGACGGGGTCAAACAGGGTGCGGCTTTTTTGCGTGAACAGGAAATAGCCACCATAAAAAAATCCGGTCGCTGTCGCGATCGCATCGCCAATGCCGAAACGAGGGTGCAGGATAAAGTCGGTGCCCATGATCAACGCCGCGCCAAATAGGGCGATTGTCAATCCGCGCCAGAAGGCGGAGGACAGTTTTTGCTTCAGAATGAGCCAGGTCCCGAGCGCGACCCAGAGAGGAGAAGTATTGCCAAGCAGAGTCGCATTGGAAGCGGTGGTGTAGGAAAGTGAAGTTGTCCATAAGCCCAGATCGCAAGCGGTGAAGAGACCGGCAAGCAGGGGAAAAATCACCGATCGGGACCGAATGGATACATTCGTTTTGAGTTTTGGTAGGAAAAAAGGGAAAAGGATAAACACCGAAAAAAAGAGCCGGTAAAACGCGGTGACCGGTCCTGGTGCATTCGCCCAACGTATGAACATGGCTGAGAAACTAAGCGACAGAATACCAACGCCTAACGCGAGGTACGCGGGCAGATTTTTTGTTTGAGCCATGAATGAAGTCCGTGTTGTGGATAATGCTAGATTTGGAGGCGATCCAGCAGCGCAGGCAGCTCGGCTAACGTGGAAATCGTCGCATCCGGCTGAATGCGGGGTTGGTCCTCGCTCGACGGACCGGCGCGGCGACTGATCCAGATGCCGTATAAACCGGCGCCCTTTGCGCCACGAATGTCGGCATCCAGATTGTCCCCGACCATAACGGTCTCAGAGGGGTGGAAGTACCAGTTTGCGATCGCAAGCTCAAAGATGCGCGGATGAGGCTTTCGATAGCTGCAGTTTGCTGAGGTCAGGATGAAGTCAAAATAGGAGGCAATCTCAAATCCTTGGATGAGCTGCTGGACATCCTGATCGTCGCCTGCGTTCGAGATCAGTCCCATGCGGTACCCGTCCTGTTCGAGTTTTTTGAGCGTCGGCATGGTGTCCTCTTCCAAAATCCAATTGGTCTGGGTGATCGCAAATAAATGATCCAGTGCCTTGCGGATGAGATCATCTGGCATGCGTGCATAGCCTTTGTCTCTAAGGAGCTCCAGCAATACGTAGGTATAGGTAGTTTCGAGCAGGTCTTTTTCGCGTTGGGAAAAGTATTCACCCAGTCTGCGGCGAAACTCAATCGGAAAGGTCGATAGATTTAATTCCAACCCCTGCTCGATCAAATACCTTGTTAGTGCTTCATCGCCTCGTGCCGTGACCGCATGCCAGGAGTCGCGCTCGTACATGAGCGTCCCACCCAGGTCAAAAATCACGGCGCGCAAAAAATTCCGGGACATATCATCGAAGGACCGCGGCAATGATCGGTAACAGGCTCAAACCATTGACAGCAAAATGTGTGATGATCCCCGGCCAGGTATTCTTCCGTTTTTGGGCGACAAAGGACAGCGCTAGCGTAACGGGCAGTAAGCCGATCCATGCCCAGTATTTGAAAGCGTGAAAGAGAGTCCACAAAATCCCATGAATGAGCCAGGTATTACTACCATGAACCAGTTCCTGGCGTGGCAGGATGACACCACGCCACCAAAATTCCTCACCGAAAATATTGAAGATCAGCAGCACAATCGTCACAAGCACCAATCCCCAATTGCCCTTGACGTTGGGTCCCAGGGCAGCATAAAACACGTTGACAAGGTTTGCCGGGTCGACAGTAGGATCAAGCAGGGCAGTAGGAATTTTTGCCGGGAGAGGAATCCATCCCTTCGTCACCAGAAGCTGTCCTAAAACGCCGAATATTCCAGCGCCGATCATCATCACAATAAAGGAAATGATCGTCCATATCCAATCGGTGCGGTCCATTTTTCGCAGGCGGAAGCGCTCTTTGATCGAAGCCCAAGTTATTGGATAATCCTCCATACGTAGGGCGATCAGCGAGGCTATTAACATGATGATAAGCGGAATCATCAGTGCTAGGCTATAACTGATAAATTCTGTCATACCTTGTGACATGAAAAGTGGAATGAGAAAATAGACACAAAGAACAAAGACTAATGCAGGGATTCCAAAATAAAGCAGAGCCAGGGGAAGAGGCATAGGCTTCAGCGTTCGCGTTTCAGATGACATTGCAATCTCCTATGTTGGCTGGGAATGAAAAGCACCCCCGTGTTATTGCTTATTGTCGCGCGGTTCCACAGCCAGTGGTTTCTGAGGCAGGGTAGTCACTAGCACCTTGTCCACGCGGCGACCGTCCATATCGATGACCTCAAAGCGCAGTCCGTGCCACTCGAACTGGTCGGCTGTTTGAGGCACACGTCCCAGCGAGAGCATCACGAACCCGCTCAAGGTTTCATATTCATCCTCGTGCGGCAGGGTGGGGAGCTTGAAGATCTCTTTAAACTCGTCCACTTCCAGCATGCCGTCGAGCAGCCAGGAACCGTCCTGGCGCTGTGTGGCTTGCGGCTCCTCAAGTTCGATCTCACCGACAATTTCCTCAATAATGTCATTAACGGTCAGCAAGCCCTGCAAGCCGCCAAACTCGTCGATGACCAGCAGCATCTCGCTGCCTTTTTCCTTGAAGATCTCCAATGCCCGGGCGGCCGATGTAGTTTCTGGGATGTAGAATGCCGGTCTCAGCAAGTGTTTAAGTTTAATTTGTTCACCGCTTAAGCTGGCCAGCAAGAGATCGCGCGCCTTGACCACGCCCAAAATCACGTCGAGCGTATCCTGACGTACCGGGAAGCGCGAGATATCGTGTTCGGCAATCTTCGTGCGGATCTGTTCGATCGTGTCCTCTATATCCAGCCAGACGATCTCAGTGCGCGGTGTCATCAACGAATACACGCGTTGTTCGCCAAGGCTGAATACACCCTCAACCATATCCTGTTCCGCCTCTTCGAATACACCAGCCTGCGTGCCTTGATCGATCAGTAACTGGATTTCTTCTTCTGTGACCGGAAGTTCCTCCGTTACTTTCACGCCCATGAGCCGTAATATAGACTCTGTAGAAAAACTGAGGAACTTCACCATCGGTGAAAAAAGGCGCGTCAGGAACAGCATCGGGCTCGCAAAGGAAGCAGAGACTGCTTCCGGATTGCGCATCGCCAGGCGCTTGGGGACCAGATCGCCCACCACCAACGAAAGATACGTAATTGGCAACACGCCCACCAAAAGTCCGATGATAGCGCTGTACGGTTCCAGCGTAGGATACCGGTTCAGCTGTGCGTGAATCCAGACACCGATCGTTGCACCGGTCAGCGCGCCGAGGAGCATGTCAATGGTGGTAATGCCGATTTGCGTGACGGCTAAGAACTGGGTGGGGTTTTCTGTCAACTTGAGGGCGATATTGGCACGTTGATTGCCCTTATTCGCTTCGTTTTGTAATCTTGCTTTGCGCGTAGAAAGCAGAGCGGTCTCTGCCATGATGAGGATACCGTTAATCACAAGCAAGATACCGATTGTGATTAATCCTGGCGTCAAATTAATTTGTATCGGGATTTCTGATTCCATGATTCTTATGGGTGATTCTCTCTCAGCAATATTTTACTATGGATAAAGCGCTCAATGATTAAGCCAGCTTATAAATCGTTTGGTAAGCCAAAATGGCGAGTACAATTTTACTTAATGGAACGATGATCTCTGGGACACGCGAATTCCTGTTCCTTTTTCGACGCTTCCTACGACCCAGGCAGCTTGACCCATTTCTTGCGCCCGTGCCAGGAAGGATTGCAGGCGCTCTGGCGGGACTCCTAGCAGCAATCCGCCGCTGGTTTGCGGGTCGAATAGCAGCATCTGATCCGGTTCATCGACCGCCTCATCAAACTCCACATGGGACTGGAAATGCTTCCTATTATCGAAGGCGCCGCCGGGGAAAATTCCTCTTTCTGCGTATTTGCGCGCGCCAGCCAAAAAAGGAATATTTACCAAGTCAAACTCCAATGCGACCCCGGATGCATTCGCCATTTCTAGGGCGTGACCCAGAAGACTGTAACCGGTAATATCCGTTCCGCCGCTCAAATCGAACTCGAGCGCTAACTGGCTGGCAGACTTGTTAAGGCGCTTCATCCAATCGACGGCTTCTGCAACATCTGCTTCATCTGACTTTTCTTGTTTCAATGCCGTGGTCGTGACGCCGAACCCGAGTGGTTTTGTCAACACCAGCGCATCACCGATCGTGAGTCCGCTTTTACTGAGCATCTTGCGTGGGTCCACAAAGCCGATGACCACCAAACCATATTTCGGTTCCTTGTCCTTGACCGTATGACCGCCTGCAATCACGACTCCCGCTTCACGTGCTTTTTCTGCGCCACCACGAATGATCTCACTGGAGATTTCGTTCGGTAGATCGTCTGGCAACGCGGCGACGTTCAATGCCAGGAAAGGCTGTCCGCCCATCGCGTACACATCGGAAAGGCTGTTGGCGGCGGCGATCGCGCCATAATCGTAAGCATCGTCCACCACTGGCGTAAAAAAATCAGTGGTCACAACAATGGCCCGATCTTCATCCAGCCGCCAAACAGCCGCGTCGTCAGGTTCCCGCAGACCTACCAAAAGGTCCGGGAAGGAGACGTTATCAAAAACATCTTTAATAGGACGCAGAACTTGCGTCAGCGCATCCGCACTTAACTTGGACGCTCAACCTGCACAAGTGGACAACGTCGTCAGGCGGATCTCGCGTCCGGTCTGGGGAATCGCCATCTAATCTCCTAAATTAAAAATGACCAGGAACCAGAAGATCGGTTCCTGGTCATTAATTTTAACTCTTCCGAGGTTATGGCGTTACTGGCGGCGTAGTACTATCGGGTGTAGTTGCTGTTGTGGTGGTAGCCCCGGCCTCACCGGGCAGCGGCAGGATGAACTGGTTGCCACTCGGGAGAAAGATAGTCTGTACACCGGGGCCAAGTTTCAAGATGTATTGGTACTGCACGAGTTCCGGGGTGAGCGATTTCGAAAGCCGCTCATTCGCTTGAGCTTCAGCTTCCGCTTGAAGAATGCGAGCCTCTGCCGCGCCTTTTGCCGCGATCACGGCCGCGTCAGCCTGACCCTGCGCCACCTGGCGCGCCTGTTCGGCTTCCTGTTTCTTTTGCTCGACGACCAGCTTAGCCTGCTGCGCCTGTTGCTCGGCAATTTGCTTTTGTTCCACTGCTGCGGCATATTCATCACTGAAGTGAATATCGCGCAGAAGAAAATCGATCATGACAAGGTCATTTTGAGTAAACTTTGCCATAACAGCCTGTGAGATCTTTTCTTCCATCTCAGCCCGTTTCGTACTGACGATCTCTTCCACACCATATTGTGATACCGCATCACGAATGGCATTGCGCGCTGCGGGTCGGACAACCTGATCTTCGAAGCGGTTCTGCCAGTTGATGTGCAGCTGGATGATGTTTTTCGTATCAATGGCGTAGATGATCGAAGCGTCAATAAAGACTTCCTGGCCATCCTTGGTGCGAGCGCGAATGGAATCGTCTCCTGTTACTTGCCCCTCTTGGTTTGCGGCAGACATGGTATAGGTCTGCCGTGAAATTTTATACAGCTGCACCCGCTCGGCGAAAGGAACGATCCAGTGCAAACCAGGAGCCAGCGCATCTGTGCGATAGCCTTTGCTATCCAACGCTGAAATCACAACACCACGTTCTTCCGGGTTGATAAAGACCAAGCCTGCGCCCAGCATCGTGAGTAGGATCGCGACAATCAGCACACCCACCGTTAAGGAACTCAAGCCGCGTGCCGCCTGATTGCGGGCGACACGCGTAATCAGCATAACTCCCAGACCAATAGCCGCCAACCATGCAAAACCGGCAAGTGCTCGGGCAACATCTGCAATGTTCATACCAGCCTCCAATACTGTTGAAAGAATTATACCGCCATGATAGCATAGCGATATGAATGCCGGAAACGGGCGCGTTGTAGAAGTGATTCTGGCGGATGGATACCGCTACGCGCGCATCGCGTGTCCTGAGAAATTGATTCCGGGCCCAGGCCAGTATCTGCTCGCCAGCGATAGCTCGGACGCAGCTTTGCCTGTCCCCATTTTTTATACGGATTCTGCGCCGCAAGGTTTTACTACGCTCGTTCCCAATTCTTGGAGTCCGGGCAGGATCCTCCAGCTACGCGGTCCGTTGGGCCGCGGTTTCACATTACCATTCTCCGCTCGCAAAATAGGCTTAGTTG
>DATHUN010000449.1:0-40110 GCA_035462205.1 Anaerolineales bacterium | reverse complement strand
GGCAACAGGATACATACCTCAACATCATTGGCGAAACTCAAGTTCTCAAAGCAGTGATTCAGTGCTGGTCGAGTTTATGGACGGCGCGTGCGATTGGCTATCGTCTGCGCAATCACATCCCACAAGATCAAGTGGCGCTGGCTGTCGTCGTGCAGGAAATGATCCCGAGCGAGGTCTCGGGCGTGATGTTCACTGCCAATCCATTAACCGGGTTGCGCAGTGAGACCGTCATCGACGCGACGTTCGGTCTGGGCGAAGCGCTCGTCTCGGGACAAGTGGAACCGGACCATTACGTGGTAGATACACTCAGCAACGTCGTTCGCAGCAAAACGCTGGGGGCGAAGGCACATACCACTCGGAGCCGAGCCGGTGGCGGCGTCGACCTGATCGAAGAGGATTCATCCACGAAGCAGGCGCTCAACGATTCGGAAATCCTCCAACTCGCGGAGCTTGGCAAATCCATCCAGAATGAATATCGCTTCCCGCAGGATATCGAATGGGCGTTCGCGAATGGCAGGTTATACGTACTGCAATCGCGCGCCATCACATCTTTGTATCCGATACCTGAAGAATCCAATGACCCGTTATTTGTTTGGGTTTCCTTTGGCGCGGTGCAGGGTCTGGTCGGACCGATCACACCGCTTGGGCAGGATACGATTCGAAATGTCTTTGCCGGGGGTGGCAGAATGTTCGATGCGAGCCTCAAGCCCGAAGACGTACGAGCCTTCGTATCTGCAGGCGAGCGCATCTGGATCAACATCACCGATGTGATTCGAAATCCGGTTGGAAACCGTATCTTTCGAGCATTTCTGGGATTCATCGAACCAAGCAGCGCCCAGATTATCCAACCGCTCGCCAGCGACCCGCGCTTGGGCGCAGGCACTGGCCACTTGAAGTTCAGCACCGTTCAGCGTTTGTCAAATTTCTTTTTGCCGATTGTCCCGCGTGCGATACGCAGTGTTCATAACCCGGAAAAAGCGCGTGTAGAGTTTGATCGGGCAATTGATGAGTATTTGAATGCCTCTCACATTCCGGCGGCGAAAAACAAGTTCGACCGGCTTGCGAATATCGTTGCCTTCATCCAGAGTCGAGTTGCCAATGTATTTCAATTCCTTGTCCCTAAATTTATTCCCATCTTTCTCCCAGCCCTGGCATCGCTGAATGTACTTGCCCGGCAGAGTCATCAGGATGATGCTGGCGATCACGGATTTTCCATGTCAGTGTTGGAGACCACGCGCGGGCTTCCGAACAACGTGACCACGGAAATGGATCTGGCGTTATGGGACACAGCGCGGACGATCAAAGCGGATTCGCAATCGCTGGATCTGTTCACCGCATCAGCCGCCCCGACACTTGCTCGCCGTTACCTCGAAGGGACTTTGCCCTCTGTCGCCCAGAATACGGTGACTCATTTCCTCGATCAATATGGGATGCGCGGCATCGGCGAGATCGACTTTGGCCAGCCGCGCTGGCGGGAAGATCCCACGCCAGTGATGCAAAGCTTGCAGAGTTATTTGCAAGTTGGTGAAGAGGCAGCTCCCGATGTTTTGTTTGCGCGTGGTGCTCAAGCCGCCAATAGTGCAATTGAAAAAATCGCTCTCGAAGCGCGTCGACGGTCAGGAGGCTGGCTCAAGGAGAAGATCACCCGTGGTGCGGCGCGGCGTGTCCGTGTGTTGATGGGCGCACGGGAAAGCCCAAAATTTTTCGCCATCCGCATGATGGGGATTGCGCGCAAAGAGCTTTTAGAAGTAGGAAAGGAATTCGCCGAAGCGGGAATCATCGATCGCCCGGATGACCTTTCTTTTTTGAATCTGGCGGACTTATCGGCGTTATCGCGCAATGAGTCACGTGACTGGAAGGCTCTCATCGCCGAACGACGTGCCACCTATGAACGTGAAACGCGGCGCAGACAGGTGCCGCGCGTTCTCGTCAGCGATGGACGCACATTCTATGAGGGTGTTGGCGCAAGCACAGATACAAGCGATGTTATTACAGGCAGTCCCGTTTCACCGGGCGTGGTCGAGGGTGTGGTGCATGTCGTGTTCAACCCACACGAGACCCAGCTTGCACCGGGCGAGATCCTTGTTTGCCCCGGCACGGACCCGGCTTGGACTCCGCTCTTCATGGCGGCCGGCGGCTTGATTACCGAAGTCGGCGGCATGATGACCCATGGTTCCGTTGTGGCGCGCGAATATGGCATCCCGGCTGTCGTCGGCGTGCATCAGGCGACGACGCGCTTGAAAAACGGTCAACGAATTCGGGTGGATGGTACGGCAGGGAAGATTTCGATCTTGTAATTTGATTATGCCCTATCCTCGCGAGCGAAAATCCACGCGCCTGCATCAGTATGATTACTCGATGCCAGGCGCGTATTTTATTACCGCATGTACGAAGAATAGAGAATTTTTATTCGAAACAAGTCAATCTAAATTAGCTGTCGAATCAGCTTGGTGTTCCCTCCTGGACATATTCGCCAATATTGAACTTGGTGAATTTGTGATAATGCCAAATCATATTCATGGGATTCTTTGGATTGTAGGGGAAGGCGCCTATCGCTTGCATCGAGGCACATTGAAAAACGATGATCATTGTAAGGACGAGTGGCTGCCAGTCCCTACGGTGGAAAACATAAAATTTGAAACCCTCAGCAATATGATCGGTGCATTCAAAACAACCGCGGCAACCCGAATCAACAAATTACGCGGCATGATTGGGGTTCCAGTTTGGCAAAGAAGTTTCTATGACCGAATTGTCCGTGAACCCCGTGAATTGGCATGTATTCAGAAATATATTGAGAATAATCCCATAAAATGGGCAAATGATCGGAATAATCCAAACAGCCCTGAATTTTGTTTACAAAATCAAGCTCTCGATGATTCATGGAACGAGATATTTGATATACAACCGTAGGGAACAGGAGTTGTTGTTCCCTACGGTTGTTTGATGTCATTTCTCACTTGACCCTTGCCCTTTCCCGTTCTACAATTCAATTGCCTGACAACACCAAATACATGTTACTTTGAGAGAAGCGAAGAGTATCATATTCCCACACAGATTCCTCGGTCGCTTCGCTCCCTCAGAATGACATCCTTAAGGAGACTAAAAATACATGTCCGATTATCTATTCCGCGGCGACCTCGCCAAGCTCGACCCCGACGTCTACGAGTTGACCCAGCTCGAAGCGGAACGACAAGCCCGTAAATTGATCCTGATTCCGAGCGAATCGACGGCACCGATGGCGGTGCGAGAAGCGCTCAGTTCTGCCTTCCAGAATATTTACGCCGAAGGCTACCCCGAAGATGAGACGCGCTGGATGTCCGAAGAGGAAATTTTGGACTACCCGGCGCGTTTGGCTGACTATCGCCGCAATGGCGACCCGCGCTACTACAAGGGCGTCGAATACGCGGACGTGGTCGAGGCGCTCGCTCGCCGCCGTGCTGCCGAAGCGTTTGCCGCGAACGGATTCAGCGCCGACCAAATCTTTGTCAACGTCCAGGCGCTCTCCGGTGCCCCGGCCAATAACGCGGTCTACCAGGCATTGGTCAACCTGGGCGATACGATCATGGGACTCAACTTGCTGCATGGCGGGCATCTCTCGCATGGTTCGTCGGTCAACCGCTCAGGGAAGTGGTTCAAGGCGATCCATTACACCGTCGATGAAAATGAACGATTGGACTACGACAAAATTCGTGAGCAGGCGCTCGAAGCCAAACCAAAACTTTTGATTGCCGGCTATTCGTCGTATTCCTGGGTTCCCGATTGGAAGAAATTCCGCGAGATCGCCGATGAGGTCGGCGCGTACTTCCTGGCGGATATTTCGCACATTGGCGGGCTGGTTGCGGCGGGTGTGGTGCCATCGCCAGTCGGCATCGCTCACGTGGTGATGTCTACCACGCACAAGAGTCTCGATGGTCCGCGCGGGGCAGTGCTGCTCACGACCGACTCGGCAATTGCCAAGAAGATCGATAAAGCCGTCTTCCCCGGCGAGCAGGGCGGACCGCATGTCAATGTCTTCGCCGCACTGGCATTGGCGTTCAAGCTTGCCCAGACCAAACAGTTCAAGAAGCTGCAAGAGCAAACGGTCAAGAACGCCAAAGCAATGGCGGACCAGTTCCAGAAGCGCGGACTGCGCGTCCCGTTTGGCGGCACGGATAGCCACCTGGTCAACGTCGATGTGACCACGGTCAAATCTCCCGATGGAATTGCTTTGACCGGCGATCAAGCCGCCCGCATTTTAGACATCGCCGGCATTGTCACTAATCGCAACACCATCCCCGGCGACAAGAATTCGCTTGATCCATCGGGGATCCGCCTCGGCACGCCATGGATCACGCAGCGCGGCTTCGGCGAAAAAGACACGCGCCAGCTGACAGATATTATGGCAGATGTGCTGCTAGCTTGCGCGCCGCATGCAGTCGACACGCCGCACAAAGGCAGGCAGCGCCGCGCTAAAGTTGATTTCCAGGTTTTGGAAGATGCCAAGTTGAAAGTGCGAGAAATGGCAGAGAACGCCGGCATTGATTTCAAGTACAAGAAAAGTGGCTACCCTCACTTCTATTATATAGACGACAAAGTCAAAGCCAAGGATCTCGCCATCTTCGATCTCGAAGGATCGCGGATACGACAGGTCTTGGATTACGCTGTTTCCTCCGATCTCTCGGCGCTCAAAAAAGGAAAGAGCCAGGCGACCAAGATCGCCACGCCGATGGGCATTGTGCGCGCCTCGCTCGTCAAAGTGGATGACCAGGCGTACCAGCTGCTCGTCCCGGTTAAGAAGGCATCCGTGGTTGCGACCTGGCTGCGCGATCTCTCGGATGGATACACCTCGTTCAAACTGGACGGCGAAAAGGACTTCAGTGAGAAGCGCATGCCCGGTCCGTTCACCGTCAGCCAGACCAAGAAGGCACGCATCAAGCGCGCTTACCCCGGAGCAGGGAATCCCGTCAGCGAGGATAAGCCTTACTTTATCGGAATCGGATCGGAGGTCCAGAAGGAACCGCTGCCGGCATTCATGTGGATAGAAACCGAAGGTGAACTAAAGAAAACGGCGTTGAATCAAGTCCATCGCGATCTGGGTGGCCGAATGGTCCCGTTTGCCGGATGGGAGATGCCGGTGCAATATTCGGGCATATATGAGGAGCACCTGACGACGCGCCATGCGGCGGGGCTGTTCGACGTCTCGCACATGGGTGTGTACGAAGTGCGCGGCGCCGACGCGGCGTCGTTCCTCGATACGATCTGCGGCAACGATTGCGGCGGACTGCAGCCCGGCGAGAGCCTGTATTCACATTTCCTGACGCCCGAGGCGGATGTGATCGACGATACGCTCGTCTATCGCCGCGACTGGGACAAGTATCTCGTGGTGGTCAACGCCTCGAACGATGACAAGGATCGCACCTGGTTTGAATCGGTGCGCGACGGGAAGGTTTGTATCGATAGCGCCCGGCCCTGGGCACGGACATATGGCTATGAAGCCCAGATCCGCAACCTGCGCGACCCGCGGGCTGGCGAGGATATGCGCGTCGACATTGCTCTGCAGGGACCGAAGAGCCGTGATATTTTGCTCGCCATGGGCGTAGATAGTGAGGCGAAGGCACGCATTATGAAGTTAAAGAGAACCGAATTGTGCGATGCGGTGGTTGGTGGATTCGATCTGATCGTCTCACGCACGGGCTACACCGGCGAGAAGATGGCGTTTGAGTTGTTCGTCCACCCCGAGCGCGCCGCGGACTTTTGGAACGCTATCCTCAAAGCGGGCGAGCCGTTTGGCGTCAAGTCAATCGGTTTGGGCGCGCGCGATTCATTGCGCACCGAAGCAGGCTTGCCCTTGTACGGTCACGAAATGGGACTCGGCTCCGGCAAATTCGGCGAACGCGATCTGGGTGTTGCCGAAGGCGGGTTCGGCTCGTATGTAAAGCCGTACAAGCCGTGGTTCATCGGGCGCGATGCTTACGTTGCTCGCGAGCAGCAACGCAAGGCCACCGTGATCCGCTTCCGCTTCGATGAGCAGCGCGTCCGTATGGCACACAACGGCGATCCGGTGATTAATGCTAACGGCGAGCGCATCGGTTGGGTCACCTCCTGTGCCATCGATGGCGACCGCTACCTGACCGGTCAGGCATATCTGGAGAAGGCTTACACCAAGGAAGGCACGCCGATCGGGATCCACCAGGGCGGTGTGATGGATCGCCCGGCGACCCCGGCGAAGGTGGTATCGAGGTTCGCGAAACTTTAGCAATCGTAATTGGGACGGTGGAAAGATGGGCGCCATCCCAATATTTATAAAGGAAATCACAATGACACAGAAATCACGCGAGGAACTGGAGCGACAACAGGAACAGGAACGAATACAACGCCAGCGGGAGCGCGAGCAACTGGACCAGGAACAGGAAGAGAAACAGAAATTGCGACGGCAGGAGCAGTTGCAACTGGAGCAGGAACAAGTAGTTAAACAAAAAAGAAAACAACAAGAACGATTGCAACTGGAACAGCATCAGGTCGAGAAACAGAAACAACGGCGAGAGGAGCAACTCAAACTGGAACAACAGCAGGCTGAGAAACAGAAACTGCGCCAGCAGGACCAGCAGAAAAAACACTAAGGTGGTCACACATGGGAAATGGCATCGATTGCGGAAGTCATAACGTGGTGCGGGCTTTTATGTGCCGAGCGAGATTTACCCCATGCGATGATTAAGCGCGAGATGGGGTATTATCAAGAACACTACATCACTTCCCTAAGATATTATCTATGAACACAAAAATCTTGATGACAACTACAAGTCTGGTGCTTGGGCTGGCAGGCATAGTGGCTTTATTCGCGCCCGAAAGTGTGTTGGTGATGCTGGGGGCAACGATCACAAAGCCTTTGTCTGTGTTGGTTCAAGTGATCGGAACATTGTATTTTTCCATTGCGCTGATGAACTGGACAGCCAAAGACAGCATCATCGGTGGTATCTACGCACGTCCTGTTTCCCTGGCAAATTTCGCCCATTTCTTTAGCGGGACTCTTGTTCTCGCGAAGTATTTTTTCTCCAACAGCTTGAATGTCCCTATTTTATTGATGCTAATTGTATATGTGATCTTGGCACTGTTTTTTTACTGGCTGGTGTTTCGGCATACAGGAATTGTGGTGGCTAACAATAATCAGTCAGGCTCAGAATAAGACAGGGAATGATCCAAAGCTTACTAAACCCAATACAATTCCCTATGTTCCAACTCTTACACCAATTTCACTCTACTATGGTTCGCCGGGTCGATTTCGATGAGCGGCCCCCTCTGTCCTTCGGACATCTTCGCGCAGCATACCTTTAGGTGCCCTCAAATACGACATAAAATTCATATGTAAATTCCACATAAGGTGCTGTCGGATTTGGGGAAGAGCCCGTTCATCGGGCTTGCGCTTGGAGCGCGGAATTCTTATCATCTCCGTACCGCAGGAAACGAATAAATTCAGAAACGTTTCCAATGATGAATCATTGAAGAATGCTGCCTCCATCAAAATAGCGCAAGAGACTGGGGGCCTGTTTCGTATCCCCAAGCAGAGGCAAACCTAACATTTCCTCCCATGTTCGCAGGGCCGAGAAGTGAGAAATTGGATTTCCCGATGTGACCTTGATCTGGGTGCCTGGAACAATGGACGGCGCGAGCAGCACATTCGGGATCGGCGTGTTCTCATCCCACAGGAAGAAGACTGCGAGATTGCCTTCCGCGTATTCGTGCGAGTTGAGCAATGGCTCTAGAATGCTCTGTGCATATGCATCGCCATCGCTGATGCTATTGTCATGCATCGTATGGCTCTTCTCGGGAAGTATCATCGAGAAGGTCGGCAGGTTGCCACTACTCACATCCGACAGAAATGTAGAGAGCGGCACATCATGTGCATCGCAAATGTTGGCTACGTTGGTGTAATAGCGGATCGGGTCGTGATAATCCCCACTGAATCGAACACTGCATCCGCCTGCTTTCCCTCCGTAGTAATCCTTGAACGATTGTCCCGCTTCTTGGAGTTGCTGGTAGAGGTTATCGACATTCGTGGTGGTAGTGTAGGTGTCGTCGATCAATCCGTGCGCGGAGGGAGAGAGCCCATTGGTCAGTGTGGCATAGCTCGGCTTGGATTTGTAATTCCCATCCACGGAACCGTCCACCTTGCTATTCGAGTCGGTCCAGTTCAGGGCGGTCGCGCATTTATGCGCGAGAGTAGTGATATAGGGCGCGGGACCAATGACCTGGTCGTACCTCTTGTTCTCGAACATCAAAACGACAATATGCTTCCACTGGGCAGGTGCAGGAGCGCCGATACAGGGTTTGTCTGCGCTGATAGGCGCCGACGGATTGGTTGTGGGGAATTGTGCTGGGGCTGCAGGCGGAATGGCTCCGCAAGCGGATAAGAACAAGGAACACACAAACACGATTTTGAATAACTGGACACTTCTCATATAACCATCCTTGGTGATCAGCAGACGGCGTTCATGATCGTGGGCGACCGTCGTTCAGGGAACGTGACGCGCCCATTGGCCCCGCTTCATCCAAACCGATGCCATAAGAGAAGAATGCCAAGGATGTTGCCCCGCCAAAAATCTCGCCGAAAATCAGAACCGCTGTTCTGTGCTAACTTTATGGATACCAGACTTTTTTCAAATAAAAGTATATCCCTGATTCATTAAGTTATTTATAGAGAAAGTTACATGCCAGTTTTTAGAATCAAAAAGGCAGAGCCAGACCTCTAGCTCTGCCCCGTATTTCAAACACAGGCGATTACGGTGTGATCGCACGCAAGGCATTGATCTGACCATGTCCATTGAATGAGTTGTAGTCCAGGTCATCCTGACATATTTGAGGTGTGCCATGATCCATTGCGGGAAGTGGGCGCCCATAGATATGTTTGCTGGGTAAGCCATCTTATCGGCTGTATTTTGAGGCTTGGCCGCGACGGCTCCTGGACAAGTCACACCCATGCTCATAATCGCCGTGCATCGAAATAGGACATCAAGCCCAACTGCGCAGGCAAGGCTGATAGCAATTGACAGTAATAATCCTTATGATGGACATGTCTCTGCACTAGATTTCAAATGAGGAGAGGAAAATGACAAAGGACTTCACCCGTCAGCTTGCTAATATTCTTTCGGTCGCGCTCGCACTCACCGTCAACATTCTTGCCAGCGTTCTGCCATTAAACGGGCAGAATACCGGCGAGATCTCCGATCGGTTTAAGGTCTACTTTGTCCCGGCGGGATATGTCTTCGCCATCTGGGGCATCATCTATCTTGGCTGGATCGCTTTTGCCATCTACCAGGCGCGACCCGCCCAACGTGAAAATCCGCGCTTACGAAATTTGGGATATTGGTTTGCCTGGAGCGGTGTCTTCAATGCGGCCTGGCTGTTTTGCTGGCATTACAACCAGTTCGGGTTGAGCGTGCTGGTGATGCTTGGTTTGCTGATCTCGTTGATTGTCTCGTATCTGAGGCTCAACGTCGGCCGAACCCCTGTCAGCACCACCGAAAAGTGGTCGGTGGATATTCCATTCAGCATTTACCTTGGCTGGATCTCGGTTGCCACGATTGCCAACATTAGCGATTATCTTTATTTCATCAACTGGGATGGATTTGGGATCGCACCACAAACGTGGGCAGTCATCATGATCGTGGTTGCATCCCTGTTGGGACTCATCATGACGTTCGCGCGTCGGGACAGCGCTTACGCCTTTGTCCTGGCTTGGTCCTTCGCCGGGATCGCGATCAAACAGATTGGTGAGCCTTCGGTCGCCATCCCCGCCTGGGTCGCCGCGGCCTTCGCAGTCGGATTCGGAATCTTTAGCATCATTCAACGCAGGCGAGATTTCTAGTTGATGTCATTCTGCCGAAAGGTTTTGTGCACGGGATTCGTGGGCAAATGCACCGGATAGACATTTCACACGGAAGAACAGGTTCGCAATCTGCTGCAAGCCTTCGAGAGCGAGCATTTCCATGAAATGGATGAAGATGGCAATGCGGTCAGCGGACCGAAGCACTGGCATATCTTTACAGTCATCGCCAGGAAATATTGATTGCAGGAGATTAAATCTTGCGATAATCGGGGTTCATGCAAAAGTGATACAGAATCCCATGTTCGAATAACAGTTGCAGATCCTTGAGCGAGAGCATCGAATATATCATATTGCCTCCCCGCTGGGAGTACATCAGCCCATCGTTTAACTCGAGGATCACTCGCGCCTGGTGGACGAATTCAGAACGGATGGTGTACAGCTTCTGCGCTACTATTTCGGCAGGATTGTAACGATTGTTGATCTTGATGCGCGTTGCGAGAAAGCTCTGTGCGGCTTCATCCAGCTCACTGAAAAACCGGACGGCTCGTTTTGCGCCGAAATTCAGTTTGTATTCGCGGTAGAGATCTTCCAATGCCTGGGCATCGGCAATCGGAAAGATCAGCCTTCTGTGCTTCCTCTTCGTCAGCCACTGGTAAAAATCAACATACTCTTCATCCGCAAACATTGCCTCGATCAGCGACATGATCGATATGAATTTATAGGTTTGATCCAGGTGACTGATATACAGACGCTGGTAATTTTCAACCAGTGTGTATTCCCCATCCCGAACCAGATGCTTGTACCCCGAAACAATCATCAGAAACAGATTCTTGCGTTCCTCGTTTGGAATTTTTTTGTACTGCTCTACGAAATTGCTGCGCGAACCAAAGTAATCCCGGTATACATCCCACGCATGCTCGAGAAACCGACCCTCTTCCTGAAAATACTGCATATCTGGCATAGATTGCACCTTACAATGGTAGGCGGCACTTAGTACAGCTTTGCGATTATAAACCCTTCCCATTTCCACCCTGGGTTACTGGATAGGGATTTTACTAGATGACCAGCATGGGGCTAAGGAATGGGACTGGCGGTTTCGGTCGGGATCTGTGTCTCTGTTGGCGAGGGCGTTTCTGAAGGAGTGAAGGTCGGCGTGATGGTCGGAGTATTGCTGGGCGTGGATGTTGCGGTGAGAGTGACCGCCGGAAGGTCAATGGGACCGAGGGTGCCAAGCCCCAACAATTCGCGGAAGATCCATCCACCGATATACTGGTCCAATACGGGGTTAAGTTGCACAGGCCCGATTTGCAACCACGTTGCCTCCTCGTTGCGGGCCATGAAAGTCAAGCAAGTACCTACCTTCAGGGGTTCCCCCAGGACTGCGTAGATGGTGCCAGGGCCCGAGCGGACGTTGATCGTGTTTGCGTACTGGGAGTTAACACAAAAAACCAGAGATTCGAAAGGCAGGTTCGTGGCAGAGGGGCTAGGCGTCCGCGTCGGGCTGGGCGTGATTGTTTCCGTGTGTGTGAGTGTGGGCGAAAGTGTTACTGTCGGTGTGACGCTCGCCGTCGGACTCAGAGTTGTTGTAGCCGTATGCGTTGGAATCACAATTGGGGTGAAGGATGGCATGAGCGTAGGGGTTGCTGTAGGTGTCATCGGCGGGTGGAAGCGGAATATGGATAGGAGCGCCAACAAGATCATGCCTGCGACAAAAAGGGGGATCCAATACAAAGTACCGGGCAAGACCGACGGGCTTGTGACTGGCACGACCGGTTCGCCTGTATATCCCAGTGTGGTCAATAACTGGTTCAGGCTGGCGGCATAATCCCCGGTCGTAAAGTCAATGTAATTGAGCGTGTTGAGGGCGAACGGGACTGTGGTGCGCTCGCGCATAACGGGGATAATCCGCCGTCGCAGATGAAGCGCCTGGGTGTATTCTTTTTCCACCCATTCCGAGGCCACCGAATTGGACGAGAGAACAACGATGAAATGGTCGCTGGCTCGGATCGCCTCTGGAATGACGCGCACCCAATCATCACCGCCGCGTAGATTGGAAACGTCCCACCAGACATCGTAGCCGGCGGTTTCCAGATCGCCGGCCAGCTTGCGGACGAAGGCAATATCTTTGCGCGAATAGCTGATAAAAATTTGCGTCATCTAATCCAGGCATTCACAAATTTAACGCTACAGAAACAACGACTGTTCCCCTGGTGTGTCCTGCTTTAGTACTGTCACAGCAGGCAGCCAAATCAAATGTCTTTTCAGGATTTGGGATTAATTATTGACATATTACCACTTTGAGCACTATCCTGCGACTTGCCAGGCATCTCTGGGGAAATCAGAATTTGTGAAGGCAGAGGAACAAGGTCACTCTATGACCATAGATCAGGCAATCGAGTATGCGCTTGCACAGTGGGGCGGCTTTTTCTTCTTACAAATCTTTTAGTTCTCTTCCCTTGACAGAAAGTTAATCCTCATATAAAGTTAAGCCTGCTTAACTAAAAAGAAGGCTTAACTAAGATGAAACAAATCCAATTTATACAGTCCATCCGTGCATGGATGGATATTTTTATGCAGCGCTCGATGCGTGGCTGGTGGCGGTTTGCCAAATCTACGGGACTTTCGATACCCCAATTCAGCATAATGATGCAGATGCATCACCGCGGCGCCTGTGCCATGTCTGAGGTGAGCGAGCGATTCGAAATCACCCCCGCCGCAGCCAGTCAGCTGGTGGATAAACTCGTCCAGAGTGGATTCATCATGCGCCGGGAGGATCCGAACGATCGGCGCGCCAAATTGCTGGATCTCACCGACAAGGGCCGCGACCTCATCCAACAAGGAATTGAGGAACGCTATCGCTGGGTGAACGAGCTGGCGGAAAAACTTACCCCCGCGGAACGCATTCAGATCAGCGAAGCGCTCGATATCATGACCCGCGCTGCCCGGGACCTCGAGGCCGAGCCCGTTCACTAATCGGTGTACTCTCCCTAAACTCTTCACATTCAATTCACAAACCAGCCCTACACTTCTAGAAACGTTATACTGAAAGGAATTTTATGCAAGCAACCATGACACATGCCAACTCCCGTCGCCAGCGACGTCCCAAGTCCAAAGGCGGCATGGGGCGCGCCATTAAATATCTGACGCACTATAAGAGTCAGGCAGCGCTTCCGTATGTTTTCCTCATCATTGCTACGCTCTCACAGCTGGCCGTGCCCAGTATGATCCGCCGGGTCATCGACGCGGTGACCAGCGGCTACATTGCCGACCAGGTGTTGGGCGCGCTCGATAAAATCCCTGCTGGCTTTATGAGTGCAGCTTTGCCGAAGATTTTGGAAGCGCTGAAGTATCCCGCCAATTTAACGGTCGACCAACTCAGAGTCCAACTGGTAGCAGATCTGAATAACGCGCCGCAGGCATTGATCAATGCCTTGGTTCTGATCCTGGTCTTCGCCATCCTGCGCGGCGTCTTCGCATTCCTGCAGGCATATTGGGCGGAGAAGAACTCGCAGGCGGTGGCATACGATCTGCGCAACGATCTATATTCGAAAATCCAAACGCTGTCATTCTCTTATCACGATAAGAATCAGACCGGGCAGTTGATGATCCGCGCCACGGACGACGTGGAAAAAGTACGCCTCTTTATCGGTCAGGGCTTACTCCAGCTGATCGGTGCGTTCATCCTGCTGGCAGGTACGATCATTATCCTGTTCAGCACCAACGCTGCTCTCGCCTGGACGGTGATGCCCATCCTGCCGATTGCTTTGGTGTTATTCATGTTCTTTGCAGGCGCCAGCCGACCCATGTTTGCTCTTGTGCAACAAAAGCTTTCCGCCTTGAATACGGTGTTGCAGGAAAATCTTGCCGGCATCAAAGTCATTAAAGCGTTTACGCGTGAGAAACAACAGCAGGACAAATTCAAGGCACGCGCCGATGACACGATGGAACAGGCGATTAAACTTTCCCGCTTATTCACATTTATGTTCCCCTTGGTGTTCCTGATCGCCAATCTTGGTCAGGCAACCATCTTGTATGTTGGCGGCAAATCCATTATTGCCGGCACACTGAGCCTGGGTGCCTGGCAGGAATTCTCAATGTACCTGATGTATCTGTTCATGCCGATCATGATGATGGGCATGATCATCACTCAGTTCGGTCAGGCATCGGCATCTGCAGATCGCATCTTTGAAATTCTCGATGCCAAGAACGATATTACGGATAAGCCCGGTGCAATCAAACTGCCAGCTGTGAAGGGTGATGTGAAATTCGAGAATGTCACCTTCCGTTATTTTGGCGGCGGTGAGCCGGTGCTTGCGAATGTGACCTTTGAAGCGTATCCTGGCGAGACCATCGCCTTGCTCGGCGCCACTGGTTCCGGTAAGACGACAATCATTAACTTGCTGCCGCGCTTCTATGATCCCAGTGAAGGCAGCATCACGATTGACGGTTATGACCTGCGCGATGTAACGCTGGAATCGTTGCGCTCGCAAATCGGGATTGTATTGCAAGAAACCACCTTATTCAGCGGCACCATTCGCGAGAATATTGCCTTTGGCAAACCGGATGCCACGCTGGAACAAATCGAAGCTGCGGCAAAGGCTGCCCAAGCACATGATTTCATCCTGTCCTTCCCCGAGGGGTACAACACACACGTTGGCGAACGCGGCGCCACTCTCTCAGGAGGACAAAAACAACGCGTCGCCATCGCCCGCGCTTTATTGCTTGACCCGCGCATTCTCATTCTTGACGACTCTACCTCCAGCGTCGACCTTACCACGGAAGCCGCCATTCAAAGCGCACTCGATGTTCTCATGAAAGGACGCACGTCCTTTGTCATTGCACAGCGCATCAGCACCGTGATGAACGCCGACAAGATCATCGTGCTCGACAAGGGCAAAGTAGTCGCCATTGGCAAGCACGCCGACTTATTGGAAAACGATCCGATTTACGCGGAAATTTACAACTCACAAATTTTGGCTCACGAACACGAAGTGGAACATGTTTCTTCAGAAATGGCAGGTGCACTATGATGGGTCCTGGTCGCTTTGGCGACTTATTGAATCGTGAAACCATCAAGCCGCGCGCTTTGAGCGAGACACTAGCGCGCCTGAGTCGTTATTTCGGTCGGTTTTGGTTTATGTTGACACTTGCTGTGCTCTTTGTGATCGCTGCCACATGGACTCAGGTGACCAGCCCGGAATTAATGGGACAGGCAACCGACTGTTTCCTCGTCCCCAACGGAAGCAATCCTTTCGGCTCGTTCGGAGCAGCAGCCGGGTCACAAACGCAACAAGCACAATCCTCCTGTTGGCTGGCAAAGGATCCATCCGAGCTTTCGGGCAGACAAGCCTTGATGAGCCGCATGATTCACTTTGGCGGGATCACGATTGCCGACCCCGCAACCGCCACAAATGACCAGCGTGTGGAAGGTTTAGTACGCTTGATTGGTGTAATCATCTTTCTGTTCGTTTTAGGCTCGCTGCTCACCGGTTTGACCTTCTTCGCCATGGCATGGACCGGTCAGCATGTGCTGCGCCAGATGCGCGTGGAAGTATTCGAACAGCTGCACCGGCTCTCGCTCAGCTATTACTCCGAACATGAAGCTGGTGACCTGATGAGTCGCATCACCAACGATACGACCGCTATCGAACAGGCATTTTCGTTTGCACTGGTCAATGTGTTCAGCGGTATCCTCTTGCTCGTTTGGGTTTCCTACAACATGGTGACCGCGAATCTGCCATTCGCTTTGTTGTCGCTCGCCGTCGCGCCAGTCATGTTCGTTGCCACCTTGTATTTCTCGGAACAGGCGCGCAAGGCATTTCGGAAATCGCGTGAAAAGATCGGTGATGTGAATGCCGAATTGCAGGAGTCCATTTCCGCGGTGCGCGAAGCGCAAGCCTTCAACCGCGCCGATGAGAACATCGAACAGTTCAAGGAAGTCAATGCTGCCAACCGCGACGCGAACGTGCGCGCGGTGTCGTTCACCTCGGCGCTCGCCCCAGCCCTTGAGGCTTTATCGTACGTCTCGCTCGCAATTGTCACGGGTGTCGGTGGTTGGTACCTGCTCAAAGGACAAACTCTTTTTGGCGCCACCGTGACCCTCGGCTTGGTTGTCACGTTCTTGGCGTATGTCCAGCGCTTCAACCAGCCCATCCAACAGATCGCGGTGCTGTGGACGAATATCCAGAACGCCATCGCCGGTGCGGAACGTATCTTCGGCATCCTCGATGAAAAGCCGGCCGTGACCGATAAGCCCAATGCCAAGGAGATGAAAGATATCCGAGGCTTGGTCGAGTTCGAGAACGTTTCTCATCATTATGAAGATGGAGTCCCTGTACTCAAGGGTGTTTCCTTTACGGCACAGCCTGGTCAAACCATTGCTATCGTGGGACCCACAGGCGCCGGCAAGACAACCATTATCAATTTGCTGCCACGCTTCTACGATGTGACAGAGGGTTCTGTCAAAATTGATGGCGTGGATGTACGGGATGTCACCGCCGAATCCTTGCGCCGCCAGATTGGCATTGTGCTACAAGATACCTTCCTCTTCAGTACGACCGTGATGGAAAACGTTCGCTTTGGAAAACCCGATGCGACAGACGAAGAGGTCATAGCGGCGATTCATCTTGCGAATGCAGACTCATTCATCGAGCGCCTGCCCGAAAAATATCAGACCGTATTAGGCGAACGCGGCTCGGGCTTGAGTCAGGGGCAGCGGCAGTTGCTGTCGATTGCACGCGCCGCGCTTGCCGACCCGCGCATCCTCATCCTGGACGAAGCCACCTCTTCGGTCGATACAAGGACCGAGCGTCTCATCCAAAAAGCGTTCGACCAGTTGCTCGAGGGACGCACCTCGTTTGTCATCGCTCACCGCTTATCTACCATCCGCAATGCCGACATGATCCTTGTCCTCAAAGACGGTCAGATCATCGAACGCGGCAAACACGACGAACTGCTGGCTCGCGAAGGCTTCTATTACGATTTATACATGAGCCAGTTCAAGAAGCAGGAAGAGATGCAAGTTGCCAGTGTTCAATAATCGATAATTGGTTTCCGGTAAGCCCTCACCCTGGAGTGAGGGCTTTTATTTTAAGCGATACAATCGAATCAACATTTACAGCCTTGTTGAACCGTCCAGAGGAGGAAGGAATGACCGATTCATCTGCCCTGAAGTACTTGGAGGAAAACCAGGATCGGTTTCAAAATGAATTGATCGAGTTGATTCGAATCCCATCGATCTCGAATGACCCGGCATACAAGCAGCAAATGGACCGAGCCGCGCAATGGCTGGCGGATAAACTCCGTTCGATGGATATAAATAATGTCGCGATCTTCCCCACACAGGAACATTCCGTTGTCTATGGCGAATGGTTGAACGGTGGCGCATCCGCTCCCACGGTGCTCATCTACGGACATTACGATGTCCAATCTCCCGAGCCAGTAGCGGATTGGAACAGTCAGCCGTTTGAGCCGGACATTCGTAACGAAAATCTCTACGCCCGCGGCGCCTCCGACATGAAGGGACAAACGCTAGCCTCAGTCAACGCCGTGGAGGCGATCATCAGTGAAAATTTACCGATCAACATCAAGTTCGTCATCGAGGGCGAGGAGGAAATTGGCTCGAAACACTTTCTTGAATTTTTAACTGCACATCGCGAGCAACTCACCTGCGATTTTTCGCTGAACACCGATGCGGGCGGTATGCCCGATGCAGAGACTCCTTCTCTTTGTTATTCATTACGTGGAGGCGCGGGATTCGTCTTGGATATTTTTGGACCCAGCCAAGATGTGCATTCTGGCGAATATGGGGGCGTGGTACAAAACCCGATCCATGTCTTGAGCAAATTAATCGCTAGTTTGCACGATGACCAAGGACATATCACACTCCCTGGGTTCTATGACAAGGTCCGAAAGATCGATCGAGAAGAAGGCAGCGAACTTGCCAAGCTTCCCTTTGATGAGGCCTTTCTGCTGAAGCATTCCGGGGCGCCGACGTTATGGGGGGAACCGGAATATTCCCCGGTGGAACGGATTGGGGCGCGTCCCACCTTCGAGGTGGTCCAGTTCGAGGCAGGGCAGCCCAAATCTGCCATCCCGGCGAAAGCAACCGCGCGATTTTCTTTCCGCCTTGTACCTGATCAAGTCCCCGAAGAGGTACATCAACAATTGAGAGCTTATTTGGAAGCAAATCTGCCTCCCACCGTGACCTGGAACCTCAACTTCATGGGCGGGAATCCCGCTGTGATGACCAACCGTTATTCAGCAGAGGTCCAAGCGATGAAGGAGGCTCTTCGAACCGCCTTTGGAAAAGAACCCATCCTCCAACGGTCTGGCGGAGGCATTGGTGCTGTGCTCATGTTTAAACAGGCCCTGGGAATCGATTCGGTCCTGACCGGCTTCTCGCTATATGACGACAATTTCCATGGACCTAACGAAAAGCTGCACCTACCCACCTGGAAAAGGGGCATGACGGCGCTTGTCCATTTCTTTCACCTTCTGGTCGATCAATAATTCCAAATATCTCTGCGTGACAAAGCTCCTTCCTCATTGGAAAGAGCTTTTCTTTTTCACACCTCGCACCTGATACTTGAGTTATGGTATCCTTGGCACAACTTACCTCCTGGAGCCTTTATGTACATCGCCATCGAAGGGGTTATCGGAGTCGGTAAGACCACCCTCGCCCGCCTTCTTCAAAATTCATTTGACGCCGAAATTTTGCTGGAAGTTTTCGAAGAGAATCCCTTTCTCTCCGATTTCTACAGCGACCGGGAACGGTATGCCTTCCAAACGCAGATCTTCTTTTTGTTGAGTCGTTATCACCAGCAGCGACGCATAGTGCATGAAATGCTCGCCTCCGGCAGAAATTTATTCGCCGATTACACCTTCGCCAAGGACGCCCTCTTCGCCCGCATCAACCTGAAAGGGGACGAGCTCGACATGTACTACAAGGTCCATGAGGCGCTCGCTGAAAAGATTGACAAGCCGAACCTGCTGGTCTACCTGCAAGCCAGCACCGATACGCTCATGCAGCGCATCGCCCTACGCGACCGCCCCTACGAGCGACAGATGGAGCGCTCCTACATCCACGAGCTCAACCTGGCGTATGACGATTTTTTTTCAAAACCTTTTGACCATACGCCTGTTTTAACAATTGACACGAACGACCTGAACATCATCCAAAACGCCGAACATCTGCGCTGGATCGAAAACCGCATCCGGCAAAGCCTGCAGATGCCGCCGTTTCAACAGAGCTTGCCGCTGCCCGAGGGTTAACCGCTAAAGGATTTCATTATGCGAGTCACACGAGAATCACTGATCCGAATTGCCAAAGAGACCGCCCAACAGCGCTTCTTCAACGAACGCGACATCATCGCCGCTTACCTGACAGGCTCGCTTGTATCCGATGTGGACCCCATGCTGGGCGGAACCGCGGATATCGACATCATCTTTGTCCACATCGATGAGCCGAAACAGCGCCGCGAATTCGTCAAATTGACGCCTGATTTCCATCTGGACATCAGTCATCGTGCCCGCGGCGAGTTCAAGCGTCCGCGCGAGCTGCGTCTCGACCCGTGGCTCGGCTGGGAGATGTACGACCCAATGCTGCTGTTCGAACGCGAGAAATTTTTCGAGTTCGTACAGGCGGGTCTGCGGGCTGGGTTTGAATTCAATGCCCCTGCCCCCGCCCTGCAACGTTCACGCTCTTTGCTTTCCCATGGACGTCAGATTTGGCGTGACCTTTTGCAAACTGGAGATATGCTGGTACCAACAGATATCACCCAGTATTTGAAGTCGCTGTTCCCGGCGGTCAACGCCGTGGCAGAGTTGTCCGGTCCACCGCTGTACGAGCGTCGTCTCATGCTCGAATTTCCGGCGAGAGCGGATACGGCTCAACGTCTGGGGATGAACGCCGGGCTGATCGGTTTGCTGGGCGGTCTGGGTTTGGATCCTTCCCAACTGCGCGCCTGGCTGCCGGAATGGAAACTTGCCTTCGAGGCCGCGGCGGAGAATCCGCGCGTCGACATGCTCATTCATCCCGCCCGGGTGAATTATTATGAGAAAGGAATTATTGGTATCCTGGAGAGTGAGACTCCCGTTGCCGCGTTGTGGCCGCTGCTCCAAACCTGGACGCTTGCAGTGGAGGTTCTACCCGATCACGCGGTGGATGCCTGGCGCGCCGTCTGCGCTCAACTCGGCCTGACGGGAACCAGCTTCGAAGAACGCGTCGAAGGACTCGATCAGTTCCTCGACGAAGTGGAAGCCCTGCTCGACGAACTTGCCAAAGAGCACGGGCTGGAAACGTCGACAAGTATATAAATTAACAACATGTCATTCTGAGCGAAGCGAAGAATCTCCAATTAATGAAGAGACTCTCCCCTGCACCGTGCGCAGGTACGGTGTGTCGGTCGCAACAAATGCTCCCTCCGAGTGACAAATTAAGGTGACTATGACCCGTGATGAAGCTTTAGCCCTTGTACGTCAATATGTGAAAAATGAAGGTCTCATTCGCCACATGCTCTCGGTCGAAGCCGCCATGCGCTTCTACGCCGAAAAGTTTGCCGCAGGTGCAGGCGTCATCCCTGTCGAAGACGTGGAAAAGTGGGGACTGATCGGTCTGCTCCACGATTTCGATTGGGAAATCCACCCCACTTTGAATGAACACCCACAGGATGGTGCACCCATCTTGCGCGAGCGCGGCGTTTCAGAAGATATTATTCAAGACATCCTGAGCCACGCCGATCATCTGAACATGCCTCGCGATACCCTGGTCCGCAAGGCAATCGTCGCCTGCGACGAGATCACAGGATTGATCACCGCGGTGGCACTGGTTCGGCCCTCGCGTTCGTTATATGACCTGGAGCCCTCCTCCGTCAAAAAGAAATGGAAGGACAAAGCCTTCGCCGCCGGAACCTCCCGTACAGAAATGGAACAAGCCGCCCGGGAACTCGGCATCGAGTTATGGGAACATGTCGGAAATGTAATCCAGGCGATGCGCAGAATCGCACCGGAATTAGGATTGGAAGGAAACATCCAAAGACCATCATAATCTAGGGACGGGCAGCCCGCGAGGCGCCCTGATGAGGTTGCCCGTCCCTATGGTTTTGGAACTTGACATGAAAATCTTCAAAGCGACTCGCAAATATGAAAAGTGGCTGCGGAAGCAGGTGGACGTCTTCGAAGAGGATCTGGCCTCAAAAACACAATTGATTGCAACCGATCCATTCACGTTTTTGCGCGGTACATTCTATCGCTGGATGCAATTGTTCCCCGAAGTCTGCAAAAAGGCAGCAGATGCACCGGTGGTCTTATCCGTCGGCGATTTGCATGCTGCCAATTTCGGCACATGGCGCGATCTAAAAGAGGAATTGATCTGGGGCATCAACGATTTCGACGAAGCTGCCTATTTGCCCTACACCCAGGATTTGGTTCGCCTCGCCACCAGCGTGGGCCTCGCCTCCGAAACCCAGCGGCTGAAGATTACCCTGGAAGAAGCCTGTGAGACGATCCTGGATGGATATTGCGAAGGATTGGAAAAGGGGGGCAAGCCGTTCGTCGTTGATAACGATCGTGATTGGTTGAAAGATGCCTACGTAAAGAGCGAGCATCAGGCAGAGAAATATTGGGAGAAGCTTAATCAATGTCCGGTGGCGGAGCGAGAACTACCATCTGATGTGCGTGCTATGCTGGAGGCTTCTCTTCCCTCCTTCGGCTTGGAATATCACCTGATCCACCGTTTGGCAGGCGTCGGCAGCTTGGGACGTCCGCGCTTTACGCTATTGACCAAATGGCAGGGCGAATTTGTTGCCTTGGAAGCGAAGGCATTGATCCCTTCGGCGGCTCTGTGGGCAATGAAAAAACAGAAGGGTGCCACTATCTTATATGAGGAAGTACTCGCCCGGGCTGTGCGCAGACCTGATCCTCTCATGAAGGTCTATGAAGGCTGGGTCGTACGTGGACTGGCACCCGACCGCTGTCGGATCGAGCTCGTGGAACTTGGACCCGAACGCGACGAAACGCGCATGATGCGCGCCATGGGCTGGGAAACCGCCAATATCCATCTTGGCACGCGCCCAGCCGTGAAAAATATTCTTCAAGATCTCCAGGAACGCAAACCAGGCTGGCTGAAGAGATCGGCGGAGAAAATGATCGCGGTCACGATAAATGACTGGGAGATATGGAAAGGCGCGCTCAGCCCTGCTCCCAACCCAATTAATCCGTAGAGACAGGCGGCTGTCTGTCTCTACGGAAGGACCTGCAATCTCTGCTTGACTTCCCCAATTCAAAGTTATACACTAATACCAATTATTGAAAGACCGTCCATTCTGGCAATAGACGATATCGTTCAAGGAGCAGCCATGTCAGAGGAACAATTTGTCTCACGCGGTTTTGTCGGCAAGCGGCGCGGCGGAGAAAAGAAGGACCGCATTCCACCGGGTCAATATCTCACAAATGATTTCCCCGTCCTCTCAGCAGGACCAACTCCACATACTCCTCTCGATCGATGGACGTTCAGTATCGACGGTCTTGTCAAGGAAAAAGCCTCCTGGACGTGGCAGGAATTTAAGCAATTGCCGATGCAAAACTATGTGGTGGATATTTCCTGTGTCACCAAATGGACTCATCTCGACATGAAATGGGAAGGCGTCAGTTTGGACACCCTTCTTGAACACGTGGACATTGACCGCAAAGCGATGTTTGTCACCGCCTACAGTGACGGCGGCTACACTACCAATATCCCTCTCACCGACATCATCAACGGTCAATCTTTTATCGCCTTGAAATACGATGATCGACCGCTTGCTCCCGAGCACGGCGGACCGGCGCGCATGGTAGTTCCCCATTTGTATTTTTGGAAGAGCGCCAAATGGGTGCGCGGTATTCATCTGATGGAAAAAGACAAACCTGGCTTTTGGGAGTCGGCTGGCTATCACAACCACGCAGACCCGTGGAAGGAACAGCGCTATTGGAATGATTGATTTATGTTATTACCCCGGCTACTTTCGCCGGGGCAATGACATATGGGAGCCTTTATGAAACCGACACTCAAGTGGCAAATCGCTTCTATTACAGAGATCAAGCCTGAGACCGCCAACGTCAAGTCTTTCACGATGAAGCTTCCTGAGTGGATGCGTCACCGCGCCGGGCAACACTACGATATCCGCCTCACCGCAGAGGATGGCTATCAAACCCAGCGTAGTTATTCGATTGCGTCGGAACCGGAACGCGAAGGCGAAGTAGATATCACGGTGGAGCGTATCGAGGATGGCGAGGTCTCCACGTACTTACATGATGTCCTCCTCCCTGGCGACCGCATCGAAGCGCGTGGACCGATCGGCGGCTACTTCGTCTGGGAGGCGAGCATGACCGAACCGTTGTTATTGATCGCAGGCGGATCCGGCGTCGTTCCACTGATGTCCATGCTCCGTCATCGCGCCGCAGCAGGAGCAAATAATCCCGCAACATTACTTTATAGCTCACGCAATTTTGAAGATGTCATCTATTACAATGAATTGGAACAATTGAGCAAAGCAAACGGCGGACCGAAAGTGTTTCATACCCTGACGCGCTCCCAGCCAAAAGATTGGCGCGGCTATGCGCGGCGCATTGACGATGCCATGCTCAGCGAAGTAGCACGCCCGTTAGGCAAAACTGTGCAAGTTTTCATCTGTGGACCCACGCTGATGGTGGAATCCGCAGCGAATGCATTGGTCAAATTTGGAATCGACTCGAACCAGATCCGCACCGAGCGTTTTGGTCCGACAGGAGGCTGAGATGGAAGAGATAACTGATATCAATCGCGAGCTTATGCTCGACGCGAACGCCACTGCTGGTCTGCTGTACGAAATCTTCGGCACCGAAATGACTGCCTCGCCCACAGAATGTGGTCACTGCGGCAGGGAAGGGGAGATCGGCACATTGCTTGCCTTTACACACGGACCAGGAATCGTTCTTCGCTGTTCGGCTTGTGAAAATGTAATGATTCGGATCGTCCAAACCCCGGAAGCGATTTATCTCGATGCACGCGGTGCCGTGTATTTGAGATTGGCGCGCTAAGCCTCTCCTGCCTTTGCGAAACGTACTTTTGGATGATCGAATCGCGGAAAGGGGTCTGTATCTTCTGCGTGGTAGACTCTGGATCATCTCATAGAATACAAATTCTTCTCCGCGAATCCCAAGTGAATTCTCGTATTCAACTTAATTTCGTTCTGATCCTATCCACACTTTTACTGGCGAGTTGTGCGCAACGTGCGGTGCCTACTCCATCCAATATGGCTCTTGTGCACGTACCGAAGCCTCATCCGCAACAAGAGACACCTGCAAGTGCACCTGTGTCCCTGCCCACGGCAACGGCTATGCCAAATGCTAAAATCATTGATGTTTCCATCTGGGCTCCCTCTTATCTTGTGGAAACATTAGGCGGAGCGCTCGAGGATCCGTTGCGCAAATTGTTTGTGAGCGATGCAGCGAGCGCAAACATCAAATTAGAAGTAGGCAATCAGAATCCGATTAGCGAGTGGCTATATGCTCTCGTGACTCCCTTCTCGTCCACCTTGCAAGGCATTTCGGGTGATGATTTGCTCGCGCATTGGCAAGGCAAATCTACAAGTCAAACACTGCTCATGGACCAAAATACTCTCGACATGTTCACCGCCCTCTGGGGTCCGGCGGCACCGGAGAGCGTACAGATCCTCGCAAAAGACGACTTGATTGATTATGCCTGGGCACATCAACCGGCGTTGGCGATCGTGGCTTTCGAGTCCCTCGATCCACGCTGGAAGGTCCTGCCCGTGGACGGTCTCTCGCCGATTCACAAGGATTTTGATCCGGGAAGCTATCGGCTCAAGATTCCCATTTCGCTCAACAGTGACCCGGACCGGGTTGCGCTGATTCAAAGCAATTTTGTGATTCCTGCTTCCAATCGCGATCCCCAAAAGATGACGATTATTGCTATGACGGGTGTCACGGCATTGGTGCGGGCGACCGCCTATACTATGGAAAAACGGGGCATCCTGTATCCGGCGCAGGATATTCGTGACTGGCTGCTCGAGGCGGATATTACACACATCAGCAACGAGGTGCCATTCGCTGCGGATTGCCCGTACCCAAATCCTACCCAGCAGGAAATCCGCTTCTGCAGCGCGGATAAGTACATCCAACTGCTGGAAGATGTAGGTACCGATATAGTGGAACTGACCGGCGATCACTTCCAGGATTGGGGTACCGAGGCGATGTTGCACACCCTGGACATGTATCGCGAGCGTGGTTGGTTGTACTACGGTGGCGGCGAAAATCTTGCCGATGGACGAAAAGCCCTGTTGATGGAGCACAATCATAATAAGATCGCGTTCATCGGTTGTAACGCGAAAGGCGGCTCCTTCGCCCAAGCCAGTGAGACCGAGCCAGGTGCGGCGGTCTGTGATATGGACTGGATGGCAGGCGAGATCAGCCGCCTGAAAGCGGAAGGCTATCTTGTGATCGCCACGTTTCAACATAATGAATATTACGCGTATGCCGCCCAGCCGGATCAACTGCGCGATTTTCGCCAAATGGGGGAAGCCGGGGCGGTCGTCGTGAGCGGCAGCCAGGCGCACCAACCGCAGGGCATGGAATTCCTAAACGACTCCTTTATCCATTATGGACTCGGGAATCTGTTCTTCGATCAGTATGGACTGTGTGAGGCTTGCCGCCAGGGATTAATCGACCGGCACGTCTTTTACAATGGTCGTTACATCAGCACCGAGTTATTGCCCATCCAGTTCGTGGACTATGCCCGTTCCCGCCCGATGACACCCGAAGAGGCGAATGAGCTATTCGAGTCCTTGTTTCATGCCAGTGGATGGAAGTAGTGGATGTTGAACGAATATGAAGAACTAAGATGATCAAAGCTAAAAAGAGAATGACAAATAAACAGTCCCGTGAAGGATTTCCTATCACGGGACTGTTTGCTTTATTTTTTACCTTTTTTCTTAGGTGTCTTTGATTTTGATGCTGACTTCCCCTTCGAGGACGATGTCTTCGCTGGCGCTTTCGCCTTTTTCACAGGTGTAGTTTTCTTTGCAGAGGCCATCTTTGCAGTCGGAGACTTTCCATTGGGAGAGGGAGTTTTCCCATTGGCTCGCCCGTTTCCATGTCCGTTTTTCGACAATTCGACAAATTTCTCCACCGTCCAATTCACATTGACAGAGATGACCTCTTCGCCAGGCTTGATATCGACGATGGCATCACCCTTGGTTGCAGCGCGCTTGCGAATGCTGGCCTCGTCCAGGCGGGTGGATTTCGGCGCGCCTTTTGTGAGGTGAATGGTTGCCATATGATTGGGCTTATCCACCACCACACCTGCCAGGCGAACCTTCTCGGACAGATCCCAGGCGATCACGCCTCTACCGTAACGTCCCTGGACAGGGAATTCTTTTTGTTCCACCCGTTTCGCTTTTCCTTCGCTCGTGATGAGGAAGATTTCGCCGTCGGCCGGTAGGATCTGCATGCCGACAACTTCATCCTTATCAGCCAGCTTCAAGCCGTTCACACCCGCCGCGACGAGTCCCATCGGGCGCACTTCTTCTTCCTTGAAGCGGATCGCCATGCCCCGGGCGGTGACGAGCAGGATATCCTTGCTCTTGTTATCGGTCAAACCGACCTCAACCAACCGGTCGCCTTCGTTGACTCTCACCAACACAAACGTTTGCGAAGCGGGACCCGGTAATTCCGTGATGAGACTCTTCTTGATCATTCCCATCTTGGTTGCGGTGATCACACAGGTCTCTTCGGGTAACACAGATTTTTGGGAAGGCAGGGCAAACACGGCTGCCAATGAATCATTATCGGTCAGCGGCGAGACGCGATGGAACATCGTCCCCTGACTTAATTTTTCTGCCTGCGGAAGGATATGTGCAGCCACCGCGGCAGCACGTCCCGATTTGGCGACGAAATAAACTGTATCGCTGGTCGAGGCTTTGACCAGCCAGCGCGGCGCGTCATTACCGGAGTGTTTCGGCTGCTTGTCGTCATGCGTGCGCGAGACCAGTCCATCTTCCGTAACGCCGATCCATACTTCTTGCTGAGGCATCAGATCCCGGGCGGTCAGTGTCTTGGTGGTCTTGTTGCCATTCTTCGACAGGTCAATGATCTGTGTGCGGCGGCGGTCGCCATATTGATCTTTGACCTTCAGCAATTCGTCTGCCACCACGCCGCGCATTTTCTTGGGCGACTTCAACAGTGTTTCCAGGTCTTTGATGAGCCCGGTCACTTCCCTGTATTCGGTCTCGATCTTCCTGCGTTCCAGCGCGGCGAGGCGGCGCAACTGTAGATCAAGAATAGCGGTCGCCTGAAGCTCCGTCAGCTTGTAGCGCTTCATCAGTTTGTTGCGTGCTGCGTCTACGTCAGGTGCGGAGCGGATCAGCTCGATGATCTCGTCCAGGTTCTTGAGTGCGACGAGGTATCCTTCGAGAATGTGAGCGCGCCCTTTTGCTTTCTCCAGATCGAATTCGGCGCGTCGCTTGATGACCGTCAGGCGGTGCTCGATATAGACGCGCAGTGCCTGCTTGAGTGTGAGCGTGCGCGGCTCGCCATCCACCAGCGCCAGCAGGTTGATGCTGAACGTGGTCTGCATGGGCGTGCGCTTATAGAGCTCGCGCAGAATAATTTCGGGGTCGGCATTCTTACCGATCTCCAGCACGATGCGCATGCCGTGACGATCTGACTCATCACGCAGATCGGAGAGACCTTCGAAATGTCCCTCGCGCGCCAGGTCGGCGATACGCTCGATCAAACTGGATTTGTTGACCATGTATGGGAGTTCGGTGACGATGATGCGGTTACGACCGCGGTCCATCTCCTCGACGTGCGCCTTGGCTTGCACGGTGACACGCCCGCGTCCCGAGCCGTAGGCGGCTTCGATTCCATCTTCGTCCTTTTGCTGGACGATGAGACCGCCGGTCGGGAAGTCCGGTCCCTGCACGAAATCCATCAACGTTTCGACGTCGATGTCATCGATCTTTTCATAGTTCTGGAGCATATAGACGAGCGCGTCGATGACCTCACTGAGATTGTGCGGTGGAATAGAGGTTGCCATACCCACCGCAATGCCTGTTGCACCGTTGACCAAAAGATTGGGCAACGCCGAAGGCAAGACATCCGGTTCGGCGAGGGTGTCGTCGAAATTGGCGGTGAAGTCGACCGTGTTCTTTTGCAGGTCCGAAAGGATATCCATCGCGGCCGAGGTCAGACGCGCTTCGGTATAGCGCATCGCGGCGGGTGGATCGCCATCCACGGAACCGAAGTTCCCTTGTCCGTCAACAAGCAGCGTGCGCATCGAAAAATCCTGCGCCATGCGCGCCATCGCTTCGTAGACCGCCGAGTCGCCGTGCGGGTGATATTTCCCGAGCACCTCCCCCACGATACGAGCGGACTTCTTATAGGCCGTGTCGGCGCGAATGCCCATGTCGTACATCGCATATAAAATGCGACGCTGCACCGGTTTGAGTCCATCACGGGCATCCGGCAGGGCGCGCGCCACAATCACAGACATGGCGTAATCGAGATACGCCTGCTGCATTTCATGATCGATATCTATTTTTCTAATTAAACCGAGTTCCATGTCAAATCCTTTTTCCACCAAGGAATCTTTGACCGCAGAGGGAATCCGTTACGCGAAGACAAAAAGGTACAGGCAATATCCCCCCACATCTAAAGGAATCTTCGCGGCAAAGCTTCATTGAGTGAATATCTGTTCTATATAAATATAATCTTACGGGGAAAAGGAAGATGCGTCAAGTGGTGAGAAGGATTTCGATATTATGTCTCAATCCTTCCTTATTTTGGATGGAGGCAATTACTTCATTGGTTGATGGCGGCTCAAAATATTTCTGCGTTCGAACAGGATTCGCATCCCATCCGCAATGACTCGCCGCGTCCCTTCATCGAGTGGGACCGCTGCCCATCCCTCACTCGTGATCCCATACTCGACTTCAGGTCCATGTGTATACCAGACTCGAATGGAAATCAATAAACCATACTCTTCGATTTGTTGTTTCTTGACTGTTCCAAATTGTTGCGCCCAGCGGGTGTCCTTTAAATAAAGATTAGGTTCAGTGGTAATCAATACCAAGTCCACATCCGAGGTTGCTTTGGCAGCATTTCTCGCATGAGAGCCGACTAACGCAAGCGCTTGAATATCTGCTTGATTCGAAGCCCATTGTGTTACAGCGTTAAGAAATTGATTGATTTTATCTGCTGTCATTTACTTCCCATCGAGTTGTTGACATTCGTGGAGATATCAGGAAGCTACCTTCGCAAAGAAATTGATAATGTTGCCGTCCGGATCACGAAACCAGACCGAGCGCCTTCCCCATGTTTGAGTGGTCGGTGGCTTGACGATCGTGATGTCCATTGACTTTAAGCGTTCATATTCCTTGTCCACATCTTCCACTTCGAACTCAAGTGTGTATCGTCCGCAACCGGAATGCTGCATTGAGCCAGGCGCCATGCGCTCCATGCCTTCTTCCGTGAAGATTGACAATGCTGCTCCTTGCATGACGAATTGTGTGAAGGTGTCATCGCCTTCTGCTTTTACTTGTAGAACAGACATGTAGAAACGTCTTAGCTTTGATACGTCTTTAGTTATAAGGCAGATGCCGTTGAATCGCATGTTGCCCTCCATTGAACTATACCGCGTGGCTATGGTACAAGGCAGTTCGTACCTTGCTGGGCAATGGATACTTCGCCTGCGGATTGGACCAACCGATGATAGATTGATCTGTTTGCAATTGCGACCCGCGCACGATAACTTCACTTAAGCGCCGATAATGGTGGAAGAAGTCGGCTCGATCTCGAAACCGGTACCGTTGCCAAAACGTGGGATCATTCCGTTCCGCACGCCGTTGCAGGCGGAGCATCGTGGCTTGTAGATCCGTTGGACTTACGTACGGAACATCAACGCCAACGATGAGAACATTGCTTTGTTGAGGGGGGAGTTGACCCAGTTTGCTGCAGATCGCCTCTGTGAGAGGATCACTCTCTGGCAAGACAGTTCCTATTTGGATGGTCCGTAATCGTGTGACCTCGACCATAAAAGTTAAGCTGGTAGTAAAGCTCACCGCGAAATCAGGACAGCGTCCCTGTCCGCATGGAGGTTCATATACCAGGCTCAAGGATTTTTCTTGCAGAAGCAAGTAGGCAGTTTCCAGCTCGAGGCGCAGATCGTAAAGAGTTTCCGGGTCTTTGGTAACACGTATCTTCTTGCGAATCTTGTCGCGGAAGGTTGTCACAAATGCTGCAAATCGACGTGACGTCCGCAGCCAAGTCTCCATCGGTGTAGAAAGAATGTGCGGCTGTCCGTCGAAAAGATAGGTAAGTAATTCATGGATCAACATTTCTCAAGGATACATTTCCTTTGCGTCCCTGGGAAGAGCCCGGACATACTCCAAATGGGCTGTTACCCTGCGATCCTCCTCAAACGGATACTCGAAGCCAAAATGTTTTGCGATGGGAATCGCCACTTTTCGGAACAGGTTGCAGGTCGCCAAGAGAGCGTCCCAGGTGTCCTCGTAACTTGCATTTGCAAATGTTTTTAGCAACGATTCCCATAGCTCTGGCTCGAGATAGCTTTGAAAATATTTCCCGAGCTTGCCCGGATTAATTTTGAAATCCGTTCTTACCCCAATATGCCACTTCATCATCTTCATAAGCTCGGCTCCGCGGACGACTTCGTCATGGATACACTTGGCATACAGGATTTCCTGTCGCCACAATCCCTTCGCAACATAAGGAGCCACCCACCAAAATTCATTACAGCAGTCTGCAAATGCCTTGGCGGTGGGCGGCTGGGGAAGGTAATCCGCCTCGCTGGCGGGTGGAAATGGCTCGATGATCCCATCTTTATCGAAGAGCAACACGCTCAGACTGTCGCCGCCGCGCTGCTTCCATTGTGACAGGGTGAATATCCCCAGATCGATGCGATTGCCGTCCATGAACTGCATGAGATAAGCGAAGCTTTCGTCATCGCCTGCAGGAGGATCCTGCATATCTTCGGGCAATTGCATGATCATCAAGTCACCGAAGCGTCTGATCCACTCGTGATCGTGCCGGAAGGAGGAGACATCCGTGACGATATAAACAATGTCAAAATCCTGAAATGGGTCGTGCGGCGCATTGGGATTCGCTCGTGACCCGTTCATGATCACGGCCCGGATTCGTTCATCGCAGCGGGCAGTATCCAGTATCAAGTCAAGCATCTGTTGTTCGGTACGCATACGGTTCTTTCACACCTCTTCTACATAATCACAAAACTCATCAATGATCCGAGCCTGGGCTTCATCCCGCCATTGAAGGCGAATCTGTGTCTTTTGTCCATTGCGTTCAACGAATAGCGACAATCCATCCTCGTAAGGCAGAAAGTTCTTTTCTACGAATCGCCATTGTTCGCCGACGGGGTGAATCATCCCGTCGTAATCCTGAAATCCTTTAACTACGATGTAGGTTTTTCCAGGATTCAGTTGCGCCGCGGTGAATTTTCTTTTGGCTGAAGACATGTATCGATGTTGTACCTAGAACTCCATGACACGATCCAACCCGCGATGCAGACCGACCAGTTTGCCCACCTCGCGGATGGCAAGAAGCGCGCCATCCACGTAGGGCTCGGCGCTGCTCCCCGCCTCGTGGCGCAGGATCAATTTTTGTCCCGGCATGCCAAAGATTGCATCCAGCGAAATGTTATATCCCGGTAATCGAATCGAATGAACCTGGGTGCCCTGCAGCCGGGCACCCCGCGTCTCTTTTGGACCGTCGATTTGATCCAGGGGAACTTCGAGTTTTGACTCCTGTATCCTGGAGAGCCGGTTAGCCAGCTCGCGTGCCGTTCCGCTGGGAACATCTTTTTTATCGGCATGGGCATAATCGACGATCTCCCAATGAGGGATATATTTGGCTGCCATCTCGGCAAACTTTTGAAGAAGCACCACAGTCAACGCAAAATTCCCCACTGCCAGCACACCGCGTTGGACTTCTTTCGCCAGCGCGTCGACTTCTGCATAATCTTGATTGCTTAACCCCGATGTACCGATCACAACATGTGCGCCGCCTTGTAGCGCCGACAGAACATGATGTTTCGCCACGTCTGGCTTGGTGTATTCCACAAAGACATCGAAGCTGGTTTTAACGGCATCCTCGACGGTGCCGAAGATAGGCGTCATGAGTCCGTCCCGGGCGATGACTTCGCCGAGAGTTTTTCCTGCATGACTTCGCGAAATGGCAGCCACCAATTCCAATTCTTCGGAACTGGAAATGGCTCGCGACAGCTCGGACCCTGCCCATCCGGTTGCCCCTGCAACGCAGACTTTGATTTTGTTCATCATGCTCTCACCATTTTTCTGTTCACTCCTTAAGGATTTACTGCGCCGTATTGCCGCCATCCACCAGCAGCAGGTGACCGGTCATAAAGGAAGAATCATCAGAGGCCAAAAACAATACTGCCTTGGCGATCTCTTCGGGTCTCCCAAAACGCCCCATCGGAATATAAGCGCTGGATTCCTTCATCGCCTCTTCGACGCTGACGGGATCGGAGCTTTCGAAGTATCCTTTCTCCATCCAGCGGTCCACCAGCGTGTCACCCGGGCAGACGGCGTTGACGCGGATATTCTCACGGGCATAATCGAGCGCCATCGCCTTGGTCATCATCGCCAGCGCACCTTTGCTGGCAATGTAGGGGAAGGCGTCCTTGCCCGCGACCACGGACCAATCGGAGCCGTTGTTGACGATCACCCCTTTGCCTTGTTTCTTCATGATCGGAATGACAAGTTTGCACATGCGCCAGACGGCCGTCACGTTGATGGCGAGCGTTTCATTCCAAACGTCCTCGGAGGTGGTTTCGGCGGTGCCACTGGTCACGATACCGGCGTTATTGAAGAGAATATCCAGGCGGCCGAACACGGCGAGGGTCTGCTCGACGACGCGGGAACAATCACCGGCTTGGGCATGATCTGCCGGGATAAAGAGTCCGCGCCCGCCCCGCTGCTGGATCTCCTCTCGTGCGCGTTGACCCAACTCGACGCGGCGTCCCGTGATGACTACATCTGCACCTTCCTCGGCAAAGACGAGCGCGGTCGCCTTTCCAATCCCCGAGGTCCCGCCGGTGATGATCGCAACCTGATCCGATAGTTTTCCCATATGCCTCCAACGTAGGGGCGAACCGCGGTCCACCCTACTTGACAATCTGATTATATTCGCAATAACATGGTGAGATGAATTCCAACCATCGTATCAAGGCAGTTTTTTTCGATCTGGACGGCACGCTTCGTCACAGCGTGCCTTCGGGCGGGGAAGTGTTTACGGATTACGTCATCACCCTTGGGCTGCCTGTCAGCCATGAGGACCGGATGCGCGCCATGCGCTGGGAGCATCTCTACTGGGCAAACTCACCTGACCTGCGCGATGACCTGATCGCACACTCGGGGGAATCGGAAAAGTTTTGGATCGAGTACAGCCGCCGGCGGCTGGTTTCGCTGGGAGCAGAGCCGAGCTGGGCATTATCGTATGCGCCTAAAGTCTCGATCCATATGGGCCGGGAATACAGACCCGAGAGCGTGATCCCGGATGACGTGCGGCGCGCCCTCGTTCAATTAAAGGAAGCCGGCTACAGCATGGCTGTCCTTTCGAACCGTTCCCAGCCATTTCAGGAAACCCTCGATACGCATACCATCGGCGAGTTCTTCGATTTCGCGGTCGCGGGCGGCGAGGTCAATTCCTATAAGCCAGATCCCGGCCTCTTTGAGCACGCTCTCCAACGGGCGAAGGTGTCTGCCGGCGAGGCGGTTTACGTGGGGGATAATTATTTTGCAGATGTGGTTGGCTCGCGCCGCGCCGGACTGACGCCCATTCTCTATGATCCGGTCGGCATCTTCCCCGAAGCCGAGTGCACCACGATCAAAACCTTTGACGAGTTGTATTCGGCAATCAAAGATATATAATGTACCTTGATATGTCATGCTGAGCGAAGCATCTTCTCCTTATCGCGCGAGACTTTTCGTTGGCAAAAAACGCCCCCTGACACCGCCCGGTGCCCTTCGGGGAGTGACACACTGAAAGGAACATAGCTATGGCATGGGAACGCAGAATCATGCGGACGGTGCGCGTCCGTAACGAGAACAAGCATGGTGTCCTCGCCAATTTACTGGCAGCGGTAGCAGGCATGCGCGCCAGCGTCGGAAGTATTGAGCTGATCAATGAGACCGCCAATTCCGTGGTGCGCGATATCACCGTCTACGCCGACGACGCCGAGCATATGGACAAGGTCATCGAAGCGATGCGCGCCAACCACGGCACGCGCGTGATCGAGGTGCGCGACGAAGTACTGGCTTTGCACACCAAAGGGAAGATCGCCATCCGTTCCCGCTTCCCTGTCGATTCGATTGCCACGTTGCGCCGGGTCTATACACCGGGCGTCGCCGAGGTCTGTTTGAAGATCGCCGATGACCCCGAGCTGGCGCGGCTCTACACCTGTGTCAGCCACATGGTGGCGATCGTCACCGATGGCACGGCAGTGTTGGGGTTGGGAGATATTGGTCCACTGGCGAGCATGCCCGTCATGGAAGGCAAAGCCATGTTGATGGAAACGCTCGTCGGGCTTTCGGGCATGCCGATCTTGTTGAACACGAAGGATCCGGATGAAATTGTCCAGGCGGTGTATGCCATTTCGCCAACATTCGCTGCCATTCAGCTGGAGGATATCTCTGCACCGCGCTGCTTTGAGATCGAAGAGCGCCTGCAGTCGCTGCTCGATATTCCCGTGATGCACGACGATCAGCACGGAACAGCCGTAGTGGGACTTGCCGCGTTGCAGGTCGCCGCCAACCGAACCGGCGTAGATATCGGCAAGGCATCCATCGGTCAGATCGGTTTAGGCGCGGCCGGGAATGCGATTGCCAAGATGATCATGGGGCTTACAGGCAATCCGGTGTTGGGCACCGATTGGCACGAAGAGGCAGTGGAACGGTTCAGCAGGGATGGAGGAAAGAAATCGGACTTGAAGGAAATTATGTCCGAGTGCGAGATTGTCATCGCCACTACAGGCTCGCCCAACCTGATCAAGCCCGAAATGATCCGCAAGGGACAGGTCATCCTGGCGTTATCAAATCCCAATGCCGAAATCGACCCGGATGTCGCCCTGGCGTATGGCGCCGCCTTCGCCGCCGATGGAAAATCGGTCAACAATGTGCTCGGCTTCCCCGGTATCTTCCGCGGCGCCGTGGATGCCAACGCGCCGCGCATCACCAACGAGATGCTGCTCGCCGCGGTCGATGTGCTGGTCCGCATGACGCCCGCCGGGGAGCTGATGCCGAACCCGCTCGATAAGAAAGTCCATCTCGAGGTGGCGCGCGCCGTCGCCCGGACCGCCATGCAACAGGGCATCGCCCGGGCGGAATTTGTCCATTATGTGGATGGTTAAGGGTCGGGGCGGGTCGTTGGGGCGGGCAGCTGCCCGCCCTTACTATACCTTCTCCGCGATCAATTCCTTCAATGTCCTCCCCAAACGTGTCACACCCTCGCGGATGGTATCGGGGGAAGAATACGAGAAGTTGATCCGCATCGTGTTCTTGCCACCGCCGCGCGGGTGAAATGCCTCGCCGGGGACGAAGGCAACCTTCTTCTCGATGGCGCGCTTGAGCACTTCGGCGGCATCCATTTCTTCCGGCAGGACGCCCCACAGGAACATGCCGCCGTGCGGCTTGCTCCAGGTCACCTCGGCGGGGAACATCTCTTCCATCATCTCGAACATTACATCGCGGCGCTCTTTATAGGTGGCGCGGATCATCTTGACGTGCTCATTCAGGAAGCCACCTTTTGCCACCTCATAGGCAACGTATTGATTGAAGGAGGCGGTATGCAAATCGGCAGCCTGCTTCGTCATCACCAGCTTGCGGATCACCTCGGGCGGTGCGATGACCCATCCCAGGCGTAAGCCGGGCGCCAGCAGCTTCGAGAATGTGCTGAGGTAGATCACGTTGCCGCTGTAATGCCCGCCGTTCGGGCCGCGATACTCGCTGTCGAGCGTAGCGACCGAGGGGATGTGGTCCCCTTCGTAGCGCAGCTGGCCGTACGGGTCGTCCTCGACGATCGGCACGCCATATTTATCTGCCAGTTCTACCAGCTTGATACGGCGCTCGAGGCTGAGTGTGGATCCGCTCGGGTTTTGGAAGTTCGGCAGGATGTAGATGAACTTCGGTCCGATGCGCAGCGCCGCTTCCAGCTCGTCCACGATCATGCCATCCTCGTCCGCACGGACGGGGATATATTGCGCCCCATACGCATTCCACGCCTGCAGTGCGCCTACATAGGTGGGCGATTCGCAGACGATGTAATCGCCGCGGTTGATAAAAAGCCGCCCGAGAAAGTCCAGCGCCTGCTGTGAGCCGGAGGTGACCAGGATATTCTCCGGGCTGACTTCCACGCTGAAACGGGCATTATGCCGGGCGATCATCTCGCGCAGAGGAGTATAGCCTTCGGTGGTGCTGTATTGCAGCGCCTGCGGACCGAAATGCTCGAGCACATAATTGCACGCCTCGTGGAATTCCTTGAGCGGGAAGACCTCCGGCGCGGGCAACCCCCCGGCGAACGAGATGATATCGGGCTGTTCGGTGAATTTCAACAGCTCACGGATGACCGAGCTTCCCATTTTCTGTATACGGTGAGCATAACGATACTCCCAGGGTGTCTGCATTTTTTCTCCTTGAGAAAAAGATATCATGCCCCGGTCACACCGCCTGTCGGGGCAAGTGCGTAATCTTGAGGGGCGTAAAAAAAGCCTGACAGGTATACGTGTACCTGTCAGGCATGTGGGCCTGTTGCGCCGAGAATGTCCAAAAGGACTATCGCCAACATTCGTAACATGGCATTCCCTATCTTACTCAATTTTTGGTGATTCCGCAATTGGTGACCGCCCTACACTTTTGTACTGCTCCGTCCCGCACAAGCGCAGCAATCCTGTGGATCCTGTACTTTACTTGAACGATGAATCTCAGCCTGTAAATCCAGGAAGCAAAGTTAGTGATGAGACAAGCGGTAAAAGGTTATACTTCAGGGAATCCCCGCCTTTCCGTGACCGGAGCAGGCGCATCTTGCTCCACCGGGAACGGGTTCCGTATCCTGGCGCGGTCCTTCGCCGCAGACGTCCCGCCGGGAAAACTCAGGAGTTCTGTATGAACGATTCGACTCGAATGCCCTCTCTTCCGGCATCCCTGGCGGGAGAAGATTTCTGCTATCTCACCACCACGGGGCGGGTGACCGGCAAACCGCATGAGATCGAGATCTGGTTTGGCCTGCGAGATCATAGCATCTACCTGATGTCGGGCGGCGGAGAGAGCGCCGATTGGGTCAAGAATCTGCGCAAAGAACCCAATGTGAGCGTGCGCATCGCCAGCCAGCACTTCCGGGGGATGGCGCGCCTCGTCAGCGATGAGCAGGAAGAAATGGCGGCGCGCAACATAGTAGCAGATAAATACAACGAGCGTGAAGCAGATGGCTCCCTCGACGAATGGGCACGCACTGCCCTGGTCGTGGCGATTGATTTGATAAGTATGGCACTCTGAGGGAGCGTTCGCTGCGACCGAAGAGTCTCATTATTTTATAAGTACAGGAGTAAAACCCGATGTGCAGAAGCATCAAACAATTACGCAATACCGAAATCCCCGTCACGGACGAGGAGATACGCGCCGCCGCCTTGCAGTTCATACGCAAGGTCAGCGGCTACCGCAAGCCGTCCAGGGTCAACGAGCAAGCCTTCGAGCAGGCAGTGACCGAAGTAGCCGAAGCGACCGAAAAGTTATTGAAACAACTGGCGGGCAGGGAACATCTTCACACGCACTTAACTTAGTATCGCAACGTAGTTAAGGGGAACTCTTTTTATCCTTGCGGTGTATTGAGGGTGAAACCGAAAGGCATTACCATGCAAAAGGTCACTTTCATCCTCTCGATATTCAGCATCGCAGCCATGCTTTCCAGTTGTGCCGGGCAGCCTGCGAATGCAAAATCCATCCAGGATAATCAAAAGCCAACTGCTGTCCCCACGCCACCTGCACCAACGGCAACCGCACAAGTGGACGCTGTATCTTCCACGCCTCCCAAAGATTGTCCCATCACGGTTCCTCAGGAGCCGCCGTTCACGCCGCCTGCACCGTATTCGCCAGAATCACCTTGGTCAGACTATTTCTGGTACGGGACCAACTCCCTCTGGACGCTCGTCCCGGAGAGCGGCGTCTGGGCCGGTTTGCCCTACGACGGCAACGGTTATGGACAAAAGGTCTTCTGGTGGCGCGAGGGATATATCTGGACGGAAGAACCGCAGCCCGAGATCACGGTGACCGCCGAACGGCTGGATGCCTCTGCGCCTTCCTCTGAAGTGTCCGGCGGGACCAACGCCTATGCCAGCGATATCGGCTCCGCCATGCTCACCGGCGTGGAATTCCCTACCCTGGGCTGCTGGAATGTCACCGGGAGATACAAGGATGCAGAATTGAGTTTTGTCGTCTGGGTGGCGCCGTAAACCAGGTAGGGACAGGCGGCCGCCTGTCTGATCAGCGTTCGATGTTGAAAAAGGAACCGATCACGGCTGCCAGGACGCCGGTCAATGCCCCACCTAAGATCGAAATGAATATCGTACGGAGCACGCGCAGAACCGCCTGGAGGAGAGATGTGGAATGGTTTTTTTCCATGATGCTGAGATGTCCTTGCTATAGTGATATCTTCCATCATGACGCCAACCTCTGGATTTGGGTACATCTTAACGAGAAAATGCCAGGCGATCCCGTGGCTGCAAGGTTACCTTCGAAATGTCAGAAAACTGAACAGTCCCTTTTGGACCTTTGGCAGCTTGTTGAATCGTCAGGTGGGAAATGCCTCTTTCACAGGACTCGCAGCTTTTCATGTAGAGTTCGATGCTTGGCAGATCTGCATTTTCCTCGAGCAGCTTTCCAATTTCAACGAAATCTCTTCGCTCGATCGATTCAAGGAGCATGGATTTATTTTTCACAGACGTTCCACCCAGATGTTTCTCTCTGCCGTAGCGGCTTCCACAAGCTTCACATACCGGAACAAGTATTTCCTTTCTGCCGATGATTATTGTCACCGAAAGAATAATTCCAAGCTCCAACAGCCAATACACCCAGCTGAGAACCGGACCCAGGTTTGTGCTACTGCTGCTCACAAGCCGACCCAGGGACACGCCTTGTTGTGCCTTATACATCATATAGCCGGCAAAACCAGAATGGCCTGTTTCTTTGATGAGGGCATAATCCAAGACCAATTTTGCACCGTCCAGGCTGACATCATGGGTATCTTGTCTTGAAGATAGTTCAAGGAACGTTTGTGCCTGCAAGGCAACATATCTGCCATAATGATATGTGCCATAAATCGAGATTGTCGCCAAAAGTGATAAAAGTATCAACCGTGTGCTTTTTCTTATGTTTGCCAGCTTAATAGCAACTGCGATTGTGTCACCGCCCGCAAATCCCATCCCCAGCGGGAAGAGAAATGCGATGTAAAAAAGGGATCCCACGAAGGACACAATTGCGCCAATAAGAGCCCCACCTGCAATTGAGATTACCATGGCAACCAGAAACACAGATATTGCCTTGAAGGGAGATGAAGAGTTGATTTTTTCCATGGTGCTGCGATGTCCTTTTGTAGATATGTATTATGGTTTTACTAATGTTCTATTTTGAAAAATCAATAGTAATCTCTTCTTGGTGCGCTGAACAATAACCCCTACTGAAATTCCAATTAGTAGACCAAGAAAAAGTCCTGCTACAGATTTTGTCAGATCATTGTAAATTTGCCTGGTTGCTATTTCTCCTAAGTAATTGCCAAGCCAGCCTGCCAGAATCATTGTACAAACAATGGCTGATATCTCTAGAAAAACATTGCGAACGAATATAATTCGTGAAGTTCTGCCTGGAGAGTAAGTTTCTTTCTGCTTTTTTATAATCATCAGGCTGTTGATGAAAAGCCCAAAACTTAGGGAAACTATTAAGAGCACCATTCCATAAGCAGGTAACAGCCAGACGGTGAAAAACAGAACGGGAATAAGCAAAATCGGTATAAAGTTAAAGTATCTGCTTAGAAAGGCCATCATGAAAACTCCTTCGTAGAGCGGGCTCGCCGCGTAGCACCCTGCTGAGGGTGACGGGGCAACCCGCCAAGTTTAGTTTGAGCTTGAAAGTGTCAGGCTACAAGCCTGACCTACATAAGTCTCTTAAAGAACTAATATTCGAAATAGAACTCGAGTTCCTCCCAACGATAGACAGCTGCTACCTTTGAAT